>NZ_JBAURI010000353.1:0-12417 GCF_049581145.1 Bradyrhizobium sp. | reverse complement strand
CTTGCTATCAATTCAATGCGGAGGCTCCACAGCGGTCCATTGATCGCCATCGCAGCATCCGAAACCCATAGCGCGGACAGATGAAACAACGACATGTTGCCGAACAATGCCATCGCCAACGCTAGAGAAAGCCACAAAGACGGCATGAGCCGGAACAGGCGTCGGATAGCGAAGGCGACGTAGAACTTCGGCGACAACGCTCCGCTTGGCTGAACGTTCGCGCCAAGAACAAACCCGCTGAGAACAAAGAACAGCGCGACGGCCCCAGTTCCCGGAAATAGGCTGGTGAGGATCAGGTTAGCCACACCGTCAACGCTGGGGTTGTTCAGCAGGGCGGGCGTTGGCGATCGGCCGCCGACGGCATGGAATATCACGACGATGAGCGCGGCGACGCCGCGAAGCGCTTCGAGCTCGGGATAGAACTTTCGATGATCCAATGCCGCTCTTAGCGGCCCAATAGCGAACGAACTGCGTGTGACAAGCTCATCCATACAAAAATACCGCGATTCCCAAGAGGATCACAAATTGTAGCTAGACCACAGTTCGATCAACTGCTGGAATTTTTTTGCCTTAGCGTGACACAACGGCCACAGCAAGACCGCTCGCTCTCGTTTTCCCGCGTGAAATCGATAGGATAGACCAATGCCCGATGCATCCGTAGCGCCCAGACGCCGCCTCGACAGAGGCTGCGGATAAAAATTATTTTGATTACATAAGCTTACGTCCCGCTACCCTACAAGTTGTTAGCGTTGAGCACGGTGATTTCCTGAGATTGACGAACCGGGATAGGGATAGAAGATGCGGACAGCATTTGGCATTGCGCAACTCGCTCAGCGCGGACCCGGTTTGCCCATTCGCCCACGGTGTGGCGACGGCGCAACACACGGATGCGAAGATTACGGTTGCATGCCGATTTCGTCTCTCGCTGGAATTGACGTCGGCGTGAATTTGCCGGCAAGCATAAGGCTTTGGCGCTCTACTCCCATCTGGAATTCGAATGCATAAATTCTCTCCTGGGCCTGTTGTGACGGATTCCATCGACGACAGCTCCCCAATCGGCTGCGCTTCGTCTTCGTTGTTCCACAGAGCGGTAGCGCCGGTGGTGAAGTATTGGTTGGCCTTCGCCGGTACCGCGGTTGGGCTTATCCTGCTCGCTTTTGCGGCGATCTATTCTCCGGGGGAAGACCATCTCGCGGCCATTCCGCTCAACGGAGACGGCGCGTGGTACTACAACTACGGCATCTATTCTGAGATCCAGGACAACGACATCTTCTTTCACGGCATCGGCCATTCTATTGAGAACGCGCAGCAGGCCGACATCATATTTCTCGGGACTTCCCGACCTCTTCTCGGCATTGATTGGCGGCTGTTTGAAGCCTTCGAGCAAAAACATCACCTGAAAATGTTCAATATGGCCTTTGCAGGCGTTCCGAGCGGAGAGTTTGCGCTGCGGATCATCCAGAAGTGGGCATTAAAACCAAAAATGTGGGTCATCGATGTGGGTGAACTACACAACAGCTTCTTTTCCATGACATGGACGAGTGCGTTTGGAGCGAGTGCGACGGAACGAGTCGTCAGCTATGGCCGCCTGCGTGCATTTAAGAATGTTCTCGGCCGCAATCTCGTCTGGCGTCTCAAAATACCATTTGGATTGCTCAACCAGGGCCGTTCCTTCCGGTCGGCAAAGACAGGTAATTGGTATCTCGATGGCTGGCCGAACTATCTATCAACCAGCAATCCACGCATTCAGACAGTCATAGACTCTTGCCCGGCTCCGCCTGAAGAACTCGAAGATGCCAGACACTATGTCGAGGCTCTTGGCGGCATCGCTGTTCTCACCCAGACGCCCAACAAAGACTCCTGCGCCCGAAGAGTCCTCGATATTGCATCGGCTCTCACAACGCCAGCAATAACCGTAGATGCGACGCAATTCACTACGGCTGACGGAGGCACACATCTCGACCGTATCGGTGCTCACGAATACACGGCAGTCCTTTTCTCTCAATTAGAGCAGCTGCCGGCGTTTCGGAAGCTATTTCCGGCTCCTAAAGAAGAGGCGGGCGTCAGCGCCCAGCATTAGAGGCAACAGGTGTCGACATGCTCTTTAACTCCATCGAATTCATCTTCGTCTTCCTGCCGATCTCCCTTGCCGGTTTCCTCATCCTCGGAACGATTTTCGCTACGGCAGTTCCCCGCATGGTCTGGTTGGCTTTGGCATCATTGTCTTTTTACGCGTATTGGAACATCGCGTTTCTTCCCGTCATCGGCATCTCGATCCTGATCAATTTTCTGTTCGCTATCGTCATTCTCACCTTCAAGAAATATTCGAGGGCGATCTTTGTCATAGCGGTTACAGCAAACCTCGCCGTATTGGGTTTCTACAAATATACCAATTTCGCAATCGAAATCATCAACGCCGTCGCGCCGCATCCGCTCCAGCCTCTGTCGGTGACGCTGCCGCTCGGCATCTCATTCTTCACCTTTACCCAGATCGCGTACTTGGCGGACGTCGCGCTTGGCCGCGTCTACGAGCGCAATTTCATCAAATACGTCGTCTTCGTCACGTACTTCCCGCACCTCATTGCCGGGCCGATCATGCACCATCGCGAGATGATGCCCCAATTCGACTCGGCCGAGCGCCGCCTGACGAGCGAGCGGCTGGCGATCGGTTTGACCGTGTTCGTCGTCGGCCTGTTCAAGAAAGTCGCGATTGCCGACTACATGGCGACCATTTCCGACCCGATCTTCGCGGCAGCCTCCAAGGCCGCAATCTCGAGGCTGGACGCCTGGGGCGGCGCTCTGGCCTACGCGCTCCAGATCTATTTCGACTTCTCGGGCTATTGCGACATGGCGCTCGGCATTTCACTGCTGTTCGGCATTGTGCTGCCGTTCAATTTCGATGCCCCATACAAGGCGCAAAGCATCGCCGAATTCTGGCATCGCTGGCACATCACCTTGTCACGCTTCCTGCGCGACTATCTCTACATTCCATTGGGCGGCAATCGCCTCGGAGAAGCGCGGCGCAACCTTAATCTTGCCACCACCATGCTGATCGGCGGCCTGTGGCACGGCGCCGGATGGACCTTCGTGGTGTGGGGTGGCCTGCATGGCTTTTTTCTCGTCACCAACCACAGTTGGGTCAAGCTGACGGCGCGCGTGCCGATCCTGCTGCGAGCGAGCGAGACTATAGCCTATGCCGCAATCAGTCTGGTCTTGACCCAGTTCTGCGTCGTCATCGCATGGGTGTTCTTCCGTGCCGACTCGCTGACCACGGCGCATCGCGTATTGGCTGCCATGTTCGGCTTGGGGCAACCAGCGGCGACGCCGCAGGTACTTGGGATGATGGGGCCGATCCTCACTGTCATGAGCCGGGACATCATCGCCGCCGGTTACCTTATCTGCCTCCTGCTGCCAAACGTGAACGAGCTTTTCCGGCACAAATACCGAGTCGGCCTCGACTCCTACCAACTGCCACAGGCGTGGAGCCTGCTGCGGCTCGATTGGCAAATGCAGGTGCCTTGGGCAGTCGCAACGGCGGCGCTATTTTCTCTCGCGCTGTTCGCCATATTGGCAGTGGGGGACGGCACACCGTTTTTGTATTTCCAGTTCTAGAACGGCATCACTTTGTTGGCTCCGATACGATTTTCGGCAGCCTAATCACTGGGAAATCGGACCGGAGTTGAGCGGCGCTGACACTTTCCATTTGTGGACCATACGGGACGCGATCGGACCCAGAACGAATAGAAGGGTGTGGGTACTCCACAGACACAAGGTACGATAGATCTTCGCGACCATCGGCCCCGCGTGTCGCCCGACGGACCTTTCGCCGAGGGCGATCACGACGAGTGGATCAACAACTCGGTCGAACTCTCTTTGCCACGCGGCAACAGACTGGCTGTCTGATTCGCCGCTATGAACCCGGCAGGCACGAACGCCGCACCGCAGATACATGTCCTTGATGGCAGCGTGATCGAACAGCTGGCTCAACAGGAACGGCGCCAGCAGGTCGGCAGGAGGCAGCATATCCCTGCGGTCATCCTCGGTGAGATCAAGAGCAAGGCATTCGTCACTGTCCGGGATAATATAGATCTGGCGCCACGATTCGCAGCACACAGCGGCAAGCTGGTGGTCGATGAAGCCATTGAAGTTCTCGTCAATGCGCGCCGGCCACGCGGCGAATGTCGGGCCCTGAAACGAGCGGAACAACAGTTCCTCCGGTCGCGGTCGATAGCAGACATACGCCTTCCACCAGTAGCTGCTCGGGCTTTCAATCAAATATTGGCTGTTGACGCAGTGCCAATGCCGGAATAGCAGAGCTGCGTGCTCTCTGGGCGCGAGCGCGAAAGCGCCATCGGGCGACTCGGCAATCCGGTTTTTCAGTTCCGCAACAGCAGTCCTGCGATTGATTCGCGGCCCCGGACCGATGACCAACCGATAGCCTTCGCGGAAACGGCTCACAAGCGCCGCAAAGGCGCCTTTGTTGAGAATCAGATCAGGACCGATGAAGAACAGCGCGGCGTCGGCTCGCATCGCCTCGACCACGAGCAGGCGTTGGCTCACGACCATCGGCCCATAGTCGCCATGCGTGTCATGACCATGAAGCTTGGCTCTGTCGAGGACCTCGACATCGATGTGTTCGCGGAGCAATTTGAGAGTACGAGCTTGCTCGATAGTGCAAGCGTCTGTCGCTGTCGTCATGATCCGCACGCGGCTGAGCTCGCGTAGATCGTCAGGAATTTCACGCACCAGAGCGGCGAGATTGGCAAGGGTAATTTGCGTCAAGAGCGCAGTATACACTGGCCCGAACACGACAATCGCGATGTGAATACCATTAGGCATCGAGGAGTCGCGCGTCATTTGGCATCACCTCCCTGCTGTCTGTAGGGCCGAGGTCGAGCGCCCGACGGAACGCGGGTGCGACAAGGCGCCAGCGCGCTTAGGTCCCGCAATGTGCGCGAAGCTCAGCAAGCTGACATCGCGAGGGAACGCCGGCAAATTCCAGCGTGTTTCCTGATAGTACATTCCTTCGAGATAGTAATGTGTCGCAAATTCGAGTTCGCCGGATCCGCGCAGCGCATCCGCGTACTCGACGGCGACCGCCTTTTGTGCGGGATCAAGTTTAAGGCACAATGAAAAACTGTCGCATGCATCGCGGAGCAATCCCTGATTTGATAGTGCGCGGCCATGATTTGCGGCAGCAATGGCCTGGGGACTGATGCAGCGATCGGAGAAGTCAGTACATCGATCGCCATGCATCGCTCGCGCGAAGCAGTCGAGAGCAAGATCGTTCCGATCCGTATCCTGGTATAGAAACGCAAGATCGAGCCACGCCTCCGCCCAGCGAGGATACTTCTTTGTAAGACCCACAAGCTCCGCTTCGAGGGCCTCTGCGACTGGACGCCCGATCGACTTCTCCAGGTCGCCGAGCCTTCGATCGACCATGGCCAAAGGCACCGACCGCGACGTGGCAACGACCGCCTGAAACTCGCCAAGGACCTGCCCGACGGCCTGAAGCGCACGAACCGATCGTACTTCAGCCAGAACTGCAGCATCTTCCGCGCCGATGTATAACGATGACCGTTCTTCAGGGATTTTGGAGTACAAGATTTTCGCGGCCAAGGACGGCAACGGAAATCCCGGGGCCACGCGCGAATACCAACGAGCGATTTTCGTCCGACTTCTCTTCCAGGTCATCCGTGGACCATCAGTTACCAGACTGATAACGAACAATCCGGGCAGACGGGCAAAGCGGCGGACAATGGGGATCGCTCCGAGGGATTGGGACAAGGCTGTCATAACCCTTAGCGCGTTGCTGCGCCAGTTGGACGGATGACGGAGCGTTGCAACCACAAAATATAGTATCTCGACCCAGGCGCGAAGACGGAGTTTTAGCGCTCCTTTCCTGTTCAGATTATCGTAAGTCAGGAAAACGGGGGCAACAAGCGGCTCGATGAACGGAATTTGCACCGCATGGTAGATAAGTCGGTGAGTTCTGGATTGCTGCGCCCAGGTCGTCATGGCGAAGACGCCAGTTGGAGGCGGCGCTGTCCCAGCCGCGGTCGCCGGTTGCGCGGAGTGCACGATCTCAGCCTCGCGCCATAGGACTCTATGAATCGAATAGATGGTAAATGCCTCAACATTGAAAGGCTGCTGAGCGGGAAGAGCTCCAAGCAGTGGTTCGGCGGGTAGTCCCCTCGCAGTCAAAAGGGGCGCCCTGCTGCCACTGATCAGGACATGATCACGAATGAGATCGACAAACTCCCGCTCTCGACCCGGTACCAGCAGTTCGCGAATCCGTTCCCAATCGCGTTCGATCGCAGCATCGGTCGGAACAAGAATAATCGGATTTTCGCGCGAAACGATTCGACGCCGAAGACGTCCGGCATAGATTGCGACGGCGAGCAACATGGCGGCCTTGGCATAGCCGCGGCCACGTAGTGTGTCGAAAAGCCGGAAAAGTCGTCCGGCAATGATCAGCTGCGAGCGATAGAACCGGCCTCCCGCGATGCATCGTCTGCGTTCCGCTTCCGCACCTGGTATCGAGCGGTCATAGAGTTCGACAGGAAACTGGCTCTCATACACGCAAGACTCAGTGGCGAAAGCATGCCACCATCCTGCAAGATTCGAGAGACGAATCCCATCGAGAGGCCACGCACGAAAATAACCATCGAGGCGCTTGAGCAATGGCTCGACGCTCAAGGTCGAGCACGGTTCCAACACAATCCGATCGAGCCGATGCTGCGGACTGTAATGGCGGAGCTCGGAAAAATGGCTTGGGTCCAGGCAGAACGGGTTCGAGACAATGTCACGAACAATCGCGCCCTGACCTGGAACGATGCGCAGGTCATATTCCGGATGCGGCGGCCGCCGCGGGCTGTCGCGACGCATGGCGGCGTGCAACGGATGGAAGTGACGGTATAGCAGATCGAGTAATTCCTGCCGGCCGATGCTGATGATTTCACTTCCAAACCGCCGTTCGATCTCCGGCAGGATCGTCTCCAGGACCACTTGCGGGCCGAGCGTAAAGACCGCTTTCGCGCCATCCCTCATACGCGTCGCCCAGTTCATCAGCGATCCTTGCCCATACAGAAGATCGGGAATGATGAAGAAAAGCACTTCCTCGTTTCGCCGAGCCAATTCGATAGCCCGCCGCCAAAGAATACCGTGCGATCCATGATTGTGAGGGTCAATCTCCGACGGGGAGAATACCGACACGGTTACGTCGATCTGCCTGCGCAGATTCTGGAAAACCCGGTGGCGCTCAAGAATTTGGGCATCGTCGGCCGTCGTATAGATCGTGTACCCAACCTGGTGGGCGTCAGCGATGGCGGGGATGTTGCCTTCCGCTAACAGGCTCGGAATGGTCAAGCGCAGGAACAGGTCAACAAAGTCTCGTCCCCAGGTAACGGTAGTCAGCCTGATCTTCATATGCTTGCAGCTCCCGATCTACGCGCCAGCAAAGGTTGTCTCAGACGACGCCGAGCGACGCACCAGAGGCTGCTCCGCAGAAAGCGCTTGCCCGCCACGATGACAAGCCATTTTCACGTAGTCCATTTGTCTTGCAACGTATAGTAATCGTCCCGTCCCAGTCGAGACAAAATTGTAATCGCCGGCCTTGAACATTAGCAACTTATTGATTTCGTGAGTTTGTCGTGCGAACGGCTCCGATCAGGGTTTGCTTGTTTGCACTACCAGCCGAAGTCTTGTCACTGTCGCTTGGGACCTGCCTCGTCGGTGCATCGAGTAAAGCCGAACAGACGCGTCATCGTGGACGCGACCATCGGAGCGATCGCGCGTCGGAATAGATCAACAAAGTCTCGCCGCCGTGAACCAGACCCGGCGCTGTCTGATCAGCTCATTCCTTGGGCTGCTCGTAACAGGCGCGACAGATCTGGGGCGGTCGCCCTTCCAGATGGGCGCGACGGAAGTCGGCAAACTCGTCGCTCTTCCACACGTCAGAGAAACTACCGTTGTTATCGAGGGCGGCGCCGATCTGGTAGGTATCCGGATTGCCGACCGTGCAACACGGCACGACACGCAAATCCGATGAAACATAAGCTCGCTCGAACGGCCAAGGGCAGAGGTGGCCCGGCGAATCCGTCCGATATTTCTCGGTCGTGTGCCAGAAGGAGACGCGTCGACCCTGCGACCGGCCCTTCTCCAGCAGAGCGAGCATGGAATCGAGGCCAAGTTTGTCTTCGACGGTCACCGAGCCGTTCCGCTCGTTCCAGGCCTCGAGGCCCCAACCGATGACTTCGAGCGAGAAGACCTGGTTGGTAAAGCCAAGCTCCTGTCCCAGTTCGACGAGATCGCCCAACTGATGGCAGTTAGCCTGCTGGACAACCGTCCACATCTTGGTCCGTTCAACGCCCTGCTCGCGGCAATAGTCGTTGATCAGTTTGCAATTGGCGACGACACGCTCGAAGACAGAGCCGACGCGGATCTGCTCGAACACGTCGCGGGTGGCGCCGTCGATGGATATCTGGATCTCGTTGACCCCCGAATCCACCAGCTTCTTGTAATTGTCGCGCAAGTGAAGCAGCGAGGCGTTGGTGGTTGTTCGAACCCAGATATGCTTCGAGCGAGCATAGCGAATCATTTCGAAGAAATCGTCGCCCTGCATCAGGGGCTCACCAATGCCCTGCAGCTTGATCTCGACCAAGCCGTATTGCTCGTCAATAAGCCGGCGAAAATCGCCCAGGGACATATCGTCCGACCGGCGGCCCTTTGGCCAGTCGGCGACCACGCACATCGTGCAGCGGAAGTTGCATCTACTGACGTTCTCGATATCGAGTTTGACCGGCAAATAATCGATCACCGCATCTCGGCGTTGGTGCCCCAGATAGGCTTCGTAGTTCGCCTTGCGCCGCGGATCGCCGGCAAGCGCCAGGGCGCGTTCCCGATGGTACGAATCAAGGCCCGCGGCCGGTTCGGGCGATGGCAAGCTGCGAAGCTTCGTGGGTTGCACAGTGATATCGTGCACGGCTGCCCCCTTTACCTAATGCCAAGCTCTTCGCCAGTCGTCACCACGACACCAAAGACGCCCCGATGAGCGCGCGCCAAGTCCAAGGCATTTCCTTCGGCAAGTAGACCACGAATGGCTATACGAGAAAACGCACGTACGGATCGGTGCAGCCAAACGACCGTGACCAGTCGGATCGTCATGCCTTAACCTCTTAGCAACTCGACAGGCATGCCACCACAATTGCCCAGGTGTCAATTCCCGCGAGGAGAAAAGCTCAGAAACCACAGCTTTTGCCGCTATTTCAATGTAGAGTTCCCCCCAGATCACACCGGCGCCGCGCCAACGAAAGCGGACAACGTTGCTTTGGAAGAATCGCGAGTCCTAAGAAGGTCGTTGACGGCTTGCCACGTCACGGCGGTCCAAGTCTGACCGCTCATCTTGCGCCTTCTCACCACGCAGACGCGGCAAAAATACGCCGTCTTCCGACAATTCCCGGTGCCTTATCCCGCAACCGACATGCGGTCTTCCTGCAGGATGATCTGCACCGCATCTGGCAAAGACTTTGCCCGATAATCCGCCGGACACACTCCCTCCGGAGAACCGCCGTCCCAGTCACCGACCAGGATCGACCTGCAACCGGCAGCATGGGCCGCCGCGATATCCCGCCAACGGTCGCCAACGAGCCAGCTCTGATCGAGTGCGACGGAGTGCTCGGCGGCCGCGTCCTCGATCATGCCTGGCTTGGGCTTCCTGCAGGCGCAGGCGTCGGCATCGACGTGGGGGCAGACGCGGATATCGTCGATCTCGACGTGACGACGAAGTTCCTCGTGCATGGCAGCGAGCGTGGCGGGCTGCGTGCGTCCATTGGCAATATCCGGCTGGTTGGTGACGACCACGGTCACGAAACCGGCGCGCTTCAGTTCGCCCACCGCCTCGGGAACACCCGGTAAAATCCTGAAATCCTCGCGGCGCCACGGCGCGACGGGCCGGCCGTCGCGCTCGATATTGGCATTCAGGACCCCATCACGATCCAGGAACACCGCACGCACTACCATTTGGTCGCCATTACCTGCAGCTTTGGATGCGAGACCAGACAATGCCAGACCACCGCCTGAAAGGCTTCCGAATGCGGCGTCACCCGGGACTCCGCGACCGTGGGCACCACCACCACGACATCACCAACCTTCTTGGTATAGCCGCCATCGCGGCCGACGACACCGAATATCCTGAGGTTGCGCGCTTTGGCTTCCTTGAGCGCTTCCACGAGATTGGGGCTGACGTTGCGCTCAAGATTGCCGCCGCCAACGGAAAACACGAAGACCGCGTCCTTCTCATCGGCGCGGCTGACTTTGAGCCACTCCGAGAACACGGTGCTCCAACCCTCGTCATTGGTCCGCGCGGTCAGTTCGGAGACGTTGTCCGTCGGGGCGTAGCTCTCGATGCCGCACAATTTGCGAAAATCGTTGACGGCGTGACCGCAGTTTCCGGCACTGCCGCCGACGCCGAGAAAAAACAGCCTGCCATGGCGTTCACGCAGCGCCACGAGCTCACTGACCAGGGCCTCCACCTCGCCGACGGGAATCCTGGAAGCGATGCTGCCGACTTCCTCGAAATATGTTGCGGTATGCGAATTTGGCATTTACGTCCCCCTTCAAGTCGGCACAGGACGATGAAGCTGGCCGCTCCGCGAGCAGCTCAATCCCTGGAATTAATGGAGTTCCGCGGGACAGCCTCGCCCGCACGGGTCGTGGTCATGATCATCAAGATCAACTTACTCGGCTCCGGCGACAGTTCCGCGATATCTCTTGCCGCTAGGAACCCAATCCAGGGCGACAGCGTCGAGTTCAGCCTCCAGAGCATTCAAGTTTCGCGGGAGCAAGCCCGCGAAGGATTGATGGATGTGGTCGTTCTGCATGCAGCGATCAAATGTGTCAAGCGCGTCGGTAAGCCGCCCGGCACCGAGAAGTAGCCGAGCGCGCAATGCATGAAGGCCTCGTGGAATCGGGCCGGTGAGAGCCACCGCCTCCAACGCGGCGAGCGCGTCGGACGGGCGGTCTCGGACCATCAACAGGCGCGCCTGCTCGAGCGCTGCGACAATGCGCGGATCGGGATCGAAGCGCCCGAGCGGCAAGGTTGGCGGCAGCAGAGCTGCGTGCGTGAAGGCATCGAGCGCGGCGTCAGGCTGGGCGACATCAAGCCGCGCATATCCCAGCTCCAGCCAGGCTTCCGCGAAATTCGGCCAGGACCGCACAACATCCGAGAGCAGCGCAGAAGCCTCCTCGCCCAGCGCAGTCGGCCGGTCGAGACGTTGCTCCGGCGCGACCGGGACCCCGGTGCTGTCCAAGACCGTGCAACGGTAGAAGCCGTAGAGCTGCCGCAACGCATCCAGGCTGCGGAATGCCAGCGCCCGGCGATACGTCGCAAGCGCAAGCTCCGGGTGATCGACCTGGTGGATATGATCCGGGCCTTGACGAGATTTACGGAGCCACTCCCCGCGCAGATCTGCAACCAGCCTGAAGACACGACGGTTGCGGCTAAGCAGCTGCACCAGCGCCGACTTGGCACGCCGGCTGCCATGGCCAGAGCGACGCCGAACCGAGCGCGCGAGGATGTCAAGTCTATCGGCCGCGGTGGCCGGACGCAGCGCGAGCGGCACGAGCGGACGATCGATGCAATAGACGTCAATTTCGTCCAGATGGATCGGTCCTGCGGTGACACGGACCGATCCCTGATCAGAGATAGCATAGGACGCGCCGTCGATCATTCGAATTGGGCCCGCATCCGAGGGGACCAGCCGATCACCGCGCGCAATCGTGTGACGACCTTCCGCAACATGCGCGCGCAATGTGGCAAGGAGCGCGCCGCCGCCGGACAGCAGGCGAAGCTGCTCCTCTGCCGCGATGAGGCCGAGCGCGCTCTCTTCGGGAACGAAGATCGTGACCGGCAGGCGTACCGCGAGACGCCGCCTCAGCCGCATCTGCACGTGCGCGGCCGCGAGCCAGCGCGCGGCGCTCAATTGGCCCCTGTCTGCCAACAACCGCCACAACCGGAAAATCTGCCGGCTGGCGTTCATTTGCCCGATGAAGAATTGCGAAGCAAGCTCGGCCCGTCTGCGTTGTGGCGGCGGGATCGGCCGACTCACGATGTAGGCATGCATCTTTTGGCTTTCGCGTCGATTCACGTCAAAGAAGTAACTGGCGGCCCACGCCCCAAACTCACTCAACGTCGCATCGTCCATCCGCCATGGATGAAGGTAGAGGGAGAGAAGCTTGAGCGCCGGTTCCAGGCTCAGGAACAAGCAGGGTTCGAACGCCACGCGATCGAGTTTCTCGACAGGACAAAAGTTCTCGTTCATCCGGATGGCGCGAGGCCGGAATGCGACCGCGTGCGATGTCAGCACATTCTGCGTGAAGCCAAATCCGTTCAGCGGCCGCAAATGCTCCTCGGGGTGC
>NZ_JBAURI010000352.1:0-25008 GCF_049581145.1 Bradyrhizobium sp. | reverse complement strand
GCCAATTCCGGCGTCGCCAGACCTCCTCGCGGCTGGCGACCTTCGCCGAAGCCTTTGCCTCGATCGGATGGGCTGCGACCGCCGCGCTGGCGCTGACGATGCCGGTGGCCGGCCTGATCAGCGGCCTGATCACCGCTTGCATCGTCGCGCTCGCCTGGAAGCTGAGCCCGCGACGTGCATGAGGGGCGGCCGGCAGGCGTGTCGGCTCTGTGCTCGGATGGCCGGTCCGCGCGGGCGCGCGCGTGGCGCTATCCCCGAACGAGTTCCATCACCGCAGCCGCAAAAGCCTCAGGCTCCTCCTGCGGCAGGTTGTGTCCGGCGCGCGGGATGATGCGATGGCTGCGCGGGCCCTTGAATTTCACGGCCTGCGCGGCGCCGTCGGTCGCGGGGAAGACGCCGTCACTGTCGCCGTCCAGCGTGATCGCGGGCACCGTGATCATGGGCTGCGCGGCGAGCCGGGCCTGGATGCCGGCATAGCGTGGATCGCCGTCGGCGAGCCCATAGCGATGGCGATAGCTGTGGATGACGATATCGACGTAATCGGGGTTGTCGTGCGCGATCGCGCTGCGCGCGAAACTTGCCTCGTCGAACGGCCAGTTCGGCGACCATTCCCGCCACAGGATCTTCGCGATCTCGCGGCGTTGGGCGGCGAGCCCAGCGCGGCCGCGCTCGATCTGGAAGTACCATTGATACCAATACGCGACCTCGCGCTCCGGCCGCGCCGGCACCAGCGCCTTGGCGATATCCTGGATCAAATAGCCGTTCACAGAGACCAGTCCGATGCAGCGCTCCGGCCATAACGCCGCGACCACACAGGCGGCACGGCCGCCCCAATCGTAGCCGGCGAACACGGCGCGTTTCACGGCCAGCGCGTCCATCAGCGCGATCAGGTCGGCGCCGATCGCAGCCTGCTCGCCGGAGCGCGGCGTCGCCGGGTCGCGGAACCGCGTCGGACCGTAGCCGCGCAGATAGGGAACGATGACGCGGCAGCCTTGGGCCGCAAGCAGCGGCGCGACGTCGACATAGGAATGGATGTCATAGGGAAAGCCGTGCAGCAGCACGACGGTCGGGCCATCGACGGGGCCGGCTTCGAAATAGGCAATCTCGAGCACGCCGGCTTCGATCTGGCGCAGCGGCTCCAGCCGCGTCGACGAGGCCGCGCGCGCGATGCCCGTGATCTGGTCATTCGACTTCGACATTGTGAACTCCCTGGCGCGCTGCGCCGTGCTAATTCTACATAGGATCGTGGCAGCCACAATGGGATGATCCGCGCGCGATCGAGAACGGAGCTGACGATGATCCGCTCGCTTGCCGCACTTGTCGCCGTGCTGGGATCGCTACTTGCGCCGGCCGCCGCCCAGCAGGGCCAGGGAAGCCGACGCAGCAGTCCGGATACGCCACGCAGCGAGTGCCTGGCGATGGCGAACGCAGGCCCGCGCGCGACGCCGATCAGCCTGCGCCGCGCAGCGACGGCAACCGACGAAGTCGCCATCACCTACGCCGGCCACTCCACCTATTTCATCGACACGCCGGAAGGGGTGCGGATCGCGACCGACTACTCGGGCGACTACCAGATCGGCCGCCTGCCCGATGTCGTCACCATGAACCGAGCCCACTCGACGCACTATACATTGTCTCCGGATCCGCGCATTCCCCATGTGCTGCACGGCTGGGGCGAGAACGGACAGCCCGCCAAGATCGCAGAGCGGATCGGCGACGTTTTCATCCGTAACGTCACGACCGACATCCGTCGCTTCTACGGCGATAATTCGGGCTCCGACATGATCAAGGACGGCAACTCGATCTTCATCTTCGAGGTCGCCGGCCTCTGCATCGGCCATCTCGGCCATTTGCATGTCGCGCTCGACGATTCGCATTTTGCGGCGATTGGCCGGCTCGACATCGTGATGGTGCCGATCGACGGCACCTACACCATGTCGCTCGACGGAGTGTCCGAGATCACGCGCCGCCTGCGCGCTTCGGTCGTGCTGCCGATGCATCGCTTTGCCACGCCGATCGAGGAGTTCATGCAGAAGATCGGCAAGCAGTTCGAAGTCGACCTGCGAAACGAGCGAACTCTGAAAATTTCGCGTGAGACGCTGCCCGGCACGCCGACGGTCATCATTCTCGAAGGAGTGTGACGGGCCGTCCGGCACGGCGCCGGCTCCCTTTGGGAAGACATATCGGGTGCGCATTCGATTGCTCGCATGCTCTGTCGTCCGCATGATAGGATGATGCTGCCAGCCAAGAAGCATGTCGAAAAGACAGGGAGCACACAGCCATGGCCGCCAGCACCGCGCCCGCCTCGACGAGCGGGCTCTATGCCGACCCGCGCGAAGATTGGCTCGCGCTTCACTGCGAAGACATCATCGACCCCGCCCGCCCTATCATCGACCCGCATCACCATCTCTGGGACCGCGGCGGCCTGCGCTACATGATCGAGGAGATGGCGGAAGACGCCGCCTCCGGCCACAACATCCTCGCCACCGTCTATGTCGACTGCCGCTCGATGTATCGTGCATCGGGGCCGGAGACGTTTCGCCCGATCGGCGAGGTCGAGTTCGCCAATGGGGTTGGGGCGATGGCCGCGAGCGGCGGCTACGGCAAAGCCCTGATCTGCGCCGGCATCGTCGGTCACGTCGATCTCCGGCTCGGCGAAGCCGCACGCGCAGTGCTGGAAGCGGAGATCGCCGCCGGCAACGGCCGCTTCCGCGGCATCCGCCACTCCTCGGCATGGGATGCCGACCCCGACGTCGCCGGCATGTACGCTACACGGCCGAGCGGCCTGTTGCTCGATTCGAGCTTCCGCAAGGGCTTTGCCTGCCTCGCGCCGCTCGGGCTGAGCTTCGATGCCTGGCTGTTTCATCCGCAACTCGGCGAATTCACCGATCTCGCTCGGACCTTTCCCGACACCAGAATCTGTCTCGACCATTGCGGCGGACCGGTCGGCCTCGGCCGCTATGCCAACCGGCGGGAGGAGATTTTCGGGATCTGGAAAGCCTCGATCACCGAGGCCGCGAAATGCCCGAATGTCGTCGTCAAGCTCGGGGGGCTTGCGATGCGGCTGCTCGGCCACGACTTTCACGAGCGGCCGAAACCACCGTCGTCGGAGCAAGCCGCCGCGGCGTGGCGGCCCTATATCGAGACCTGCATCGAGGCGTTCGGGCCGCAGCGCTGCATGTTCGAAAGCAATTTCCCGCCCGATAAAGGCCAGTGCAGCTATCTGGTGATCTTCAACGCCTTCAAGCGCATCGCCGCGCAATACAGCGAGGCCGAGAAGACCGCGCTGTTTTCGCGGTCGGCTGCGGATTTCTACCGGCTGCCGCTCGCATGATCCTCGACTTCGCACACCACTCGGTACGCGGCCGTCAGCGTTTGCTGGCCGCCAGCACCCGGTCCACCATCTCGGGCGCAAGGCCAAGATAGTTTTTCGGCGAGGTCAGCCGCACGATGGTGGCGCGGTCGATCCGTTTCGTCACGCGCGGGTCCGCCGACAGGGCGTCGGCGAGCGTCACATGCTTTTCATTGGCAAGCCGGCAGGCGTCGTAGACGACGTCATGGGCTTCCTGCCGCCCGATCTGTGGCGCCAGCCCCATCATGACGGCTTCGGCGACGATCAGCCCGCGGCTGATGTCGAGATTGTCGGCCATCTTGATATCGTCCACGATCAGTCCGCCGAGCGCGAAGTTCGCCTGATGCAGGGCGCCCGCGGTGAGCACGAAGCTTTCAGGAATCGCGATCCATTCGGCATGCCACGGCCCGGTGGCCCGCTCGAAATCCTGCACCATCGCATCCAGCATCAGGCCGGCGTGCTGGCGCACGGCTTTCGCGGCCGCCAGCATCAATTCGGACGAGATCGGGTTGCGCTTTTGCGGCATGGTCGAGGACGCGCCGCGCCCCTTGACGAAGGGCTCGTAGACCTCGGCGAATTCGGTCGAGGCCATCATCATGATGTCGAGCGCGATCTTGCCGAGCGATCCGGTGACGAGGCCGAGAAAATTCACGGCTTCCGCAAACCCATCGCGCGCGACATGCCAGGTGGCGACGGGGACGCGGAGGCCGAGTTCTTCGCACAGCTCCTGCTGCACCTCAAAGCCCTTCTCGCCGAGCGAGGCGAGCGTGCCGGCCGCACCGGCGAACTGGCCAACCAGCACACGCGGCTTCAACTGCGCCAGCCGCTCGGCATGGCGATCGAACATCGCAAGCCAGATCGCAGTCTTGGAGCCGAAGGTGACCGGCAGCGCCTGCTGCAGATGGGTACGCCCGGCCATCGGCGTGTCGCGGTGGCGAATCGAGAGGTCGGCAAGGATGCCGCGCAACACGCCGATGTCCCTCTCGACGATCTCGAACCCCTTGCGCATCTGCAACACGACCGCGGTGTCCATGATGTCCTGCGTGGTCGCGCCCCAATGCAGATAACGGCCGGCATCGCCGCATTGTCTGGCGATCTGATGCACCAGCGGCAGGATCGGATAGCCGACGATTTCAGTCTCCCGGCGCAGCAGGTCGAAATCGAGCGCGGCGACGTCGGTACGTGCCGCGATCTGATCGGCGGCCTGCTGGGGGATCACGCCGCAGCGCCCTTCCGCTCGCGCCAGCGCAATCTCGACCTCGGCATAGCGCGAGATGAGGCTGCGGTCCGAAAACGCCTCGCGCATCTCGGCAGTGCCGAAGGCATCGCGGAACAGGATCGAGTCCAGCACCGTGGTCGAGGTCGCAAAAGCTGGCATGACGTTTCCTGCAGCGATTTTTTTCAAAACCTAAACCATCACCCGCTCGCTGTATACGCAGCGGCAGTCCATTTCGTAGTCGAGCCCCTCAACCGGTGGGCGATTGAAATGCCAGGTCAGCCCATTCCTGAGCACGCCGCGCCGCCCGAGTTCGCCCTCAAGAATCGAGCAGATGTCCTGCACCGTGTAGAGCTGCACGGCGGTGGTCTGGCGCCAGGCACCGCCAAACGCGCTCATGCGGCGCTCCATCTCGTCGAGCACCCATTTCGCCTTTTCCAGCATTCCTGCCGGGCTGGTATCGCCGGCCCGTACGATGTGATCGCGGTAATTGGCCTTGCCTTCGACCGACTCGCCGCTGCCGGCGATGACGAAGGACAACGGCGCGCGTGAAGCCGGCACCGCATAACAAAACGCGTGAAAGCTCGGCTCGCCGGGCGGGTCGAGCTTTGGACAGACATTGCTGCGCGCCACCGGGTTGACGCCGTCCTTCATCACGCCCCAGCCGATCAGGGTCTGGATATAGCTCTCGTTGAAGGCCTTGAAACCGTCCTCGGTGAACGGCGCGGGCGAGCGCAATTCGCAGGCGCCAAAGGCCGCGAGCGGCCGGCCCGCCCGCTTGAGAATTTCGGCAATTCGCTCGAACCCGGCCTTCAGCGGCACCGGATCGGCGAACCGCACGCGCTCGATGGTGAAGCCTGGAAGTGCGGCGATGCCGCACGAATACTGGCTCACGCCGGGCATGAAACGATAGCCGCTGTTGGGCGCTTCGACGGTCGCGATCATCCTGCCTCTCCGAATTGGCTCGATTGACGAAAAATCACACAAGGCTCACTCTTGCAGCACGCCGAGATAGGCGTCGCGGACGATCGGGTCGGCCAGTAGCTCCCGACCCGAGCCGGCGCGCACGATGCGGCCCATGTCCATCACGAACGCCTGGTGGCAAAGATCGAGCGCGATCGTGACGTCCTGCTCGACCAGCAGGATCGACATGCCCGCGGCATTGAGCGCCTTCAGCGCCGCGACCAGTTGCTCGACCAAGAGCGGCGACAGACCCAGCGACAATTCGTCGATCATGATGAGCCGCGGTACGCTCATCAGCCCGCGCCCGATCGCGCACATCTGCTGTTCGCCACCGGACAAGGTGCCGGCCGCCTGGTGGCGCCGTTCGCGCAGCTTGGGAAAGGTCGCGTAGACGGATTCGAGATCGCGCTTGAGCTCGGCCCTGCCGACTTTGCGCAAGTAGGCGCCCATCAGGAGATTGTCCTCGACGCCCATGGCGCCGAACAGGCGCCGGCCTTCGGGCACATGCACGATGCCATGGCCGAGGATTTCGGCGGCAGCATCGCCGGTGAGATCGCGTCCTTCAGAGAAATAATGACCGCCGGTTGTCGGGATCAGGCCCGACAGCGCCCGCATCAGCGTGGTCTTGCCGGCGCCGTTGGAACCGATCAGCGCGGTGATCTCGCCGCGGCGCGCGGCAAGATCGATGCCCCACAGCACCTGGATCTCGCCATAGCCGGCGCATAATCCGTTGAGCTCAAGGATCAGCGGACTAGCCACGCGCAGCGCTCCGTTGTGCGTATTGCTGACCGAGATAGGCTTCGACCACCGCGGCATTGTTGATGACGTCGCGCGGCGGTCCGTCCGCGATCAGCGCGCCGTTGTGCAGCACGACGATGCGAGTGCAGACATTGAGCACGACTTTCATCAGATGCTCGATCATCACGATGGTGATGCCGGAGGCCGCGAGCTGATGGATGAGGCCGGTGGCGCGCTCGACCTCGGCGCTGTTCAGGCCCGCATTGACCTCGTCGAGAAACAACAGCTTTGGCTTCATGGCCAGCGCCTTGGCAAGCTCGAGTCGCTTGCGCATCGCCAGCGTCAGGGTCGCGGCGGGTTGCGCGGCCTGCGCCGCCAGCCCGACAAAGGCGAGATGCGCCATCGCTGCCTCGCGGGCGGATTTCAGGCTCTCCCCGGCCTGCGAAAACAGCGCTGCCGCAGCAACGTTGTCGAGCGCGGAAAACTCCGCAAACGGCTGCACGATCTGGAAGGTGCGAGACAGCCCGCGCCGCGCTGCCTGGTAGGTCTTGATACGGGTGATGTCGGCGCCATCGAAGGTGATGCTGCCGGCGCTCGCCGGCGTCACCGCGCAGACGGTGTTGACGAGCGTGGTTTTGCCGGCACCGTTCGGCCCGATCAGGCCGAGCACCTCGCCCCTGTTGACCCCAAACGTAACGTCACGCAGCGCCTGCAGGCCGGAGAAATGCCGGGAGACGCGATCGAGGCGCAGGATTTCTGACATGCTTTCTGCCGTGATCTCAGACATGTCTTGCCTTCCGCCGGAACAGGCTTGCACGGAGCGAGATCAGGCCATGCGGCAGGAACAGCAGCAGCACGACGATGAGCAGGCCGAGCACGCCGGAATGAATCTGGACGTAATTGCGCCAGACCACTTCTTCCAGACCGAGATAGAGGAACGCGCCGCAGACGACGCCGACCGGCGAGGCGAGGCCGCCGAGCAATGCCATCACGATCGGCTTGACCGAGTAGAGGATGTCGAACACGTCGGACGGGTCGATATAGTGCACCCAGGCGGCATAGATGCCGCCGGCCGCCGCAACGAAGCAGGCCGACAGTCCAAAGGCTGTGGCCTTGTAGAGCGTGGTGTTGAGACCGACCATGCTTGAGGCCGTCTCGTTCTGGCGGATGCAGGCGAGCCCGAAGCCAAGCTTCGAGCCGGCCACGATGACCACCATCAGCGCGGTCGCAAGCAACAGCCCCCACATCGCATAGAAGAAGAAGGTCGCGTCCGCCAGGATGTTCGAACCGGCCGCGAGCGGGACGTTCAGTCCCATCCCGCCGCCGGTCAAGTCGGTGGCATTGTTGACGAGTTCGCGCAAAACCTCGACCAGCGACAGGCTGGCGATCGCGAAATAGTGGCCACGCAGCCGCAGCAGGACCGCGCCGAGCACGGTCGCGCCCAGCGCAGCTACGACTGCGGCAATCAGGACGGCAAGCGAGAGGGGCAGGCCCGTGCCCAGGAGCACGCCGGCGGCATAGGCGCCGAAGCCGAAAAACGCCGCTGTCGCAAACGACGGGTAGCCGGCGAAGCCGCCGACCACGCTCCAGGACAATGCCAGGATCGCGTAGAGGCAGGCAATGGTCCCGAGCCGCAGCGCATAGGCGCCACCGAACAGCGGCAGCGCCGCCACGCAGGCGATCAGCACCATGAGCGCGACATCGGCCCGCTTCATTCAAAGCCCTTCCGGCCGAGCAGCCCTTGAGGGCGCAGCACCAGAAAGATAATCAGGAGGACGAAGGACAAGGTCGTCGCGTACGATGGCCCGAACAAGCTCGAGCCGATGCTCTCCACCAGCGCCAGCAACAGCCCGCCTGCGAGCGCGCCGGAAACGCTGCCGAGGCCGCCGAGCACGCAGACCACAAACGCCTTGCCGAGATATCCCGAGGAGGTCAAAGGCGAGATCGGGAAGATCAGCGCCATCACCACGCCGGCGCAGCCAGCGAGCGCCGCGCCGAGCCCGAAGGCGATAGCGTAGATCTGCTTGACGTCGACGCCCATCAGGATTGCGGCATCGCGGTCGAGCCGCACCGCAACGATGGCGCGCCCGGTGCGCGAGCGGCGCAGCACGAGATAAAGCAGCCCGGTCAGCGCCAGCGCCGCCGCGCTCGCAATCAGCCGGTCGACCGGCACGACCACGCCGAGGACCGAGACCGACCCCAGTGCTGGCTTGAGAATCAGCTTTCGGTAGTCCGCCGTGAAGAAATAGATCATCGCGTTGTTCAGGATCAGGTCGAGCCCGAAGGTCAGCGTCAGCGTCACCAGCACCGGCGCGGTGATGACGCGATTCAGGACAAGACGCTGCAACAGATAGCCGAGTGCGAAGAACAGCGGCGCGGCGACGACGACCGCATACCAGGGTGAGATGTGCAGCAAATTATAAAGCGCGAACGCCAGATAGGCGCCCAGCACGATGAAGGAGCCATGGATCAGGTTGATGACGTTGAGCACGCCCCAGACCAGCGAGAAGCCGATCGCGATGCAGGCATAAAGGCATCCCAGGACGATCGCATTGACCAGGATCTGAGCCGCGTGCATGTCGCGTCAACCCGTCATTGCGAAGCGCGCAGGCGAAAAAGCAATCCATTCTTTCTTTTTGCGGTTGGATGGATTGCTTCGCTTAGCTCGCAATGACGGTGTCCCCAAGAGATTAGCCCAAGAGATTAGCCCAAGAGATTGGTCCAGGGGATCATCAGTTGACGCCGACCTTCAGTTCGCCCTGCTTGATCGCCTGCGGGAACAATACGACTGGCTTGGCATCCTGGATCTGGAAGACCGGCGGATCGAGCGAGTTGATCTGGCCGTTGGGACCGAACTTGACCGGCCCGAAGAACGTCACGACATCGAGCTTGGCCAATTCATCGCGCACCTTGTCACGGTCGAGCGTGCCGGCTTTTTCGATCGCCATCTGGAACAGCGCACCGCACAGCGCGGCCGAGGCCTGGCCGTAATCCGGCTCGCTGTTGTACTTTGCCTTGAACAGCTTGACGAAGTTCGCGGTCGTGCCAAAAATATCCTTTCCGTCATATTGCTCGGCCGGATGCCACCACGAGGCGCTGGTGATGTTCTCCGCGCTCTGGCCGGCCCCCTCGATGAAGTCCTGATAGGCGGGGCCAGCGATCATGGTCAGCACGTCCTCCTTGATCTCCTGATCAACCATCTGCTTTCGCACCAACAAGAGGTCGTTGATGTAGCCGGTGATGAAGATCCACTGCGGCGCGAGCGCCTTGATCTCCGACAGCGCGGCGGAATGATCGAGCGTGCCGATGGCATATTTCTCGAAATAGACCACCTCGATACCGTTGGTCTTGGCCGATTTCTCCATCTCCTGCGCAATCGCCAGCGGAAACAGATCGTTGCGCGCCAGGATTGCGATCTTTTTCACGCTCGGGACCTTGGCCTTGATGATCCCGGTCAGCGGCGTGGTCAGGGTTTCGTTCGGCGTGAACGTGCCGAACAGGTATTTGTAGCCCTGGTCGTAGACCTGCGTGGACGAGGCCGCCGCGGCGATCGTCGGCACCTTGTATTTTTCGGAAATCGTGCTCGCCGCTTTCGCCGCACCCGAGCCAAACGCGCCGAACAGGAAGTTGATGTTGTCCTGGGTGATCATCTGCTCGGTGGCCTGCACCGCGCGCGGCGTATTCGACTGGTAGTCGACATAGACGATCTCGACCTTGTATTTCTTGTTGCCGACCGAAATGCCGCCCGACTTGTTGGCCTGTTCGGCCCACAGATCGTAACCCTGCTGCTGCTTGATGGCTTCCGGCGCCAGCGGTCCGGTGATCGGCAGCGGCGCACCGAAGCGGATGACGTCCTCGGCGGACGCGACCGAGACCTGCGCGGCCAGGCCCACAGCCGCAACCCACAGCGGGATGGCAAGGCGGGCGCAGCCGGCGACCCGGCGGGCGATCATCGACCTGATCATCGAAAACTCTCCAACATCCTACGAAACGGCCCCAAGACGACCAGCGAACGCCGTAGCGACGAAATCATGACAAACCCGGCATTCGAATAAAAGCATTGAAATTAGAGGCTTGGGATCTAATAATTCGACCACTAGACATTCCCTGCCGCGATCTTGGGCAAACCCGCAACCTCCTGAAACCATGATCGAGTCGACTGCCGTCAGATACTTCCGGGCTGTGACCGAATCCGGCTCGATCAAGAAGGCCGCCGCGGCCTTGCGGATCGCGCCGAGCGCGATCAGCCGGCAGGTCCAGGCGATCGAGGACGAGTTGTCGGTCAAGCTGTTCGAGCGCGGCGCTCGCGGCATGGCTTTGACCGGCGCCGGCCACCTGCTCTATCGCTATGCCGTCGAGAACCGCAACCAGCTCGACAGCATCCGCGCCAAGGTGCAGGAATTCGACGCGCTGCGCCGCGGCCAGGTCAAGATCGCGACCGTGGAAGGCATGCTGGCGAATTTCCTGTCGAACTTCGTCATCTCCCTGGCGGGCGACTATCCCGGCATCTCCGTCTCGATCACGGTGATGGGCTCGCGCGATGTCGCCGAGCTGGTCGGTCGCAACGATGTCGATCTTGGCCTGGTGTTCGGTCGCGCGCCGCGGCGCGACCTGATCGAGCTGGCGCGGATGCGGCAGTCGCTGTGCCTGATCGTGTCGCCGCGTCATCCGCTGGCGGGGCGGGAGTCCTGCACGGTCAAGGATCTCGCGGGTTTGCGCGTGGTGGTGCCCGATCCCTCCTTCGGCATTCGCCAGGAGGTCGACCGCGCCTGCGCGCAGGCCAGGATACGACTCGAGATCTGCAACGAGACCAATTCACTGGCCTTCGCTCAGACACTGGCCGCGCGGGCGGACCTCGCCACCTTCCTGCCCCGCGACACCGCAACGCCCTCGCTCGATGCCGGCACGCTGGTCGCCGTTCCCTTGCGCGACAAGCGCCTCGAGGCGACACAGGTCACGCTGGTGCAATTGGCGGCGCGCAACATGTCGCCGTCCGGCCGCCTCGTCGCCGATCTCCTGGTCGGGCGCATGAAGACGGAGTGAGCGCCCGCGAAAATCATCGCCGGCGATCGACATTGCCGAGGTCAATTCACGATCGGGACACAAAGGCGGCCCGCAGATAAAGACCACGTGATGGTCACATTTTGATCGCTGCATCGCGGCAAATTGGCCGAGGGGACGGGTGCGGTCATCTGTTCTTCACGATCTCGTCACGAACCGGTCGGTTCACATAAGGAAATCCCTGATGCGCAAAATCGTTTTAGCTGTCGCGATGCTGCTCTCGACGGCCACCTGGGCTGGCGCCGGCGAAACACCCTCGCCGCCGGGCGCCAAAGTCTATTTCATCAATATCAAGGACGGCGATACCGTTACTTCCCCCGTTACCATCCAATTCGGCCTGACCGGCATGGGGATTGCTCCCGCCGGCACCGAAGCTCCAAATACCGGCCACCACCATCTGCTGATCGACGCACCGCCGCTCGAAAGCGACGCCCTCAATGAGGCGATCCCGATGGACGAACACCATCTCCATTTCGGTAAGGGCCAGACCGAGACGTCGGTCAGTCTCACGAAGGGCAGCCATACGCTGCAGCTCGTGCTCGGCGACTGGAGCCACATCCCGCACAACCCCCCGGTGATGTCGGACCGCATCACGGTCACCGTCAAATAGTTGCCGTTCGAACGGCGCGCCGGATCGCGGCTTGCAGCGGCCGGCGCGCCTGCCATCGATTGAACCTTTTGCCTCGCCTGACGTTCAAAAAAAGCCGGCCCTTCGGCGAGCGGTGAGGTCTTCAAATCGTGAACGAAGCCAAGCAGCGCGAAGCGTTGCAGCGCGAAGCGCTGAGCAAGGTTCCGGAAGTCACGCTGGTCTTCTGGATCATCAAGATCGCGGCCACCACGCTCGGAGAGACAGGCGGCGACACCGTCACCATGACCTTGGACTGGGGCTATCTCGCCGGCAGCGCGCTGTTCGTCGCCGCGCTGATCGTGCTGGTGGCGCTGCAGATCACCGCGCGTAAATTCTATCCGGCGCTCTATTGGGCGACGATCGTCGCATCCACCACCTTCGGCACCACCATGGCGGATTTCGCCGACCGCTCGCTCGGCATCGGCTATACCGGCGGCGCAACCTTACTCGCGCTTTGCCTCGCGGCAACGCTCGGCTTGTGGCTGTGGTCGGAAGGTACCATCGCCGTCAACACCGTCAGCACGCCGAAGGTCGAAGCGTTCTATTGGGCCGCGATCACCTTCTCGCAGACGCTCGGCACCGCGCTCGGCGACTGGACCGCCGACACCGGCGGCCTGGGCTACGCGGACGGCGCGCTGGTTTTCGGCGCGGCCTTGATCGTGCTCGTCGCACTCTATTACTTGACCGGCATCTCGCGCGTGCTGCTGTTCTGGACTGCCTTCATCCTGACCCGGCCGCTGGGCGCGACCGTCGGCGACTTTCTCGACAAGCCGGTCAGCGATGGCGGGCTGGCACTGAGCCGGCCGCTGGCGTCGGCCGTGATTGCGGCCTTCATCATCGTCTGCGTGCTGGTGCTGCCGCAGCGCGCTGGACGACATCCCGGACCCGGCGCACCAGGGCCGCAACCGGTCAGCAGATAGCGGTCCGCAAAGCGTCTCCGCTTTCACGCCCACTCGCCCTTGCGGAACACCGGCACGCGGTTGCCGTCGGCGCGGATGCCATCGATGTCGGTCTTGTCCGAGCCGATCATCCAGTCGATATGAATAAGACTCTGATTGCCGCCTTGCGCGATGATCTGCGCTGTCGAGAGCCTGGTGCCGTCGACGAAGCATTTCGAATAGCACTGGCCGAGCGCGATGTGGGAAGCGGCATTCTCGTCGAACAACGTGTTGTAGAACAACAAGCCGCTCTTGGAGATCGGCGAGGAATGCGGCACCAGCGCCACCTCACCGAGCCGGCGCGCGCCCTCGTCGGTCTCGAGCACCTTGTTCAGAACCTCTTCGCCGCGCGAGGCCGTAGCCTCGACGATGCGTCCCTCTTCGAAGCGCACCGCGATGTTGTCGATCAGCGTGCCCTGATACGACAGCGGCTTGGAGCTGACGACATGACCAAAGACGCGCCGGCAATGTGGCGTGGTGAAGACTTCCTCGGTCGGGATGTTGGCGTTGCAGGTGATGCCGTTCTTGGCGGTGGAGGCGCCGCCTTCCCATTCATGACCGTCGGCGAGCCCGATCGTCAGATCGGTGCCGGGCGCGGAATAATGCAGCGCGCTGAAGCGCTGCCCGTTCAGCCAATTGGTCCGTTCGCGCAAGACCGCGTTGTGCCTGTTCCAGGCGGACATCGGATCGTCATTGTCGACGCGCGAGGCCGCAAAGATCGCGTTCGCCAATTTTGCCACCGCGACGTCCTCGGCATCATCAGGAAACATCTGCCTGGCCCAGGAAGCGCTGGGAAACGCGATGATGTTCCAGTTGGTGTCGAAATTGACGATCTTTTCCAGCGCCGGCTGGTAGGCCTTTGAATTGGCCTTGTTGGCGCGTGCGACCTTGGCCGGATCCTCGCCCGACAGCAGCATCGGATTGTCGCCGACAATGGCGAGCCGCGCGGTGTTGTCTGAAAACGCCTTTGCCATTCCTTCATAGAGCCAGTTGGCGGCACGGTCGAAACTCGCCTCATGGCCAAACCGATAGCGCGCCAGCGTCATGGCTTCGTCGGATAAAATCGGCGTGACCAGACCGGCACCGGCCTTATAGGCATGTTCGGCGACCTTGCGCACCAAAGGCAGCGCGACCGATGGCGCAGTCAAAAGCAGATCCTGGCCTTCCCGCAGTCCCAGACCAACCCTCACAGCCACCTCGGCGAGGCGGTCGAGTTTGACGGGATCAATCGATGCGGAAAGGCTGCGTTCGTGTACGGTCATGAGGCCCGGCCTGTGGTTGAAGATATCCCCAATATAATGGGTTTGGCGGCCAATGGATCAAGAATTGCTGGCAGGAATCACTGGAATGAAACTTGCTGGAAGGCGGCAGCGGGACTTTGCGGAAACCGGTGCGGTTGTGACCTTCTTCGTGAATGCATCAAGAGGTGAAGAGGCGACGACCACGGTCCGGCTGGGCGTCGTCGTCGCCATTGCCAAGGCGCGATCCCTCGTGAAGGACGGCTGGCAGGTCTTCATCACCACGCCCGACGGCGCTCGGTACGGTTCCGACGAATTCGACGAACTGCTCAAGCTTGATTCGGCTCGACCCTCCTCATAATTGCGACACGACGTAGCTGATATCTGCGCTCCGCATCACGTCACCGGCACAGCCCGTCGCGGCGGCGGCGCATGCGGGCCTCAGCGCCGCCATTTATGCCGCCTTTATGCCGGGCGCGTTCGTCCCTCATGGAATTTGTACGCGTTCGCGTTCACATTGCGATCGTCAACACTGACCGAGCACGACGATGAGAACACGGACCGTTCAGACCAGATTCGCCAACACATGGCAGCGAAGCCGCCGATGCCTCGAACGCATCCGCGATTGGCCTGCAAATCCCGGCACGCCTTATTCGCCGCTATTTTGCACGGCTTTGCTGGTGACCTTGGGCCTGATCATCCACAGCGGCCGGTAATCCACTTGGTCCGCGCTCGCCGTCCGTCGCGATTGACTGTTTCAGCGATGCGATCGAGAAGCTATCGCACGGGACTGGCCTCCAGCCAGAATCATCGAGGGGCGAAGCGGCGCGCAATGGCGGCCGATCGACGCCAGAGCTTCCCGAATGCGATCCCTTTCGCAACGTCGGGCGCAACCACCCCTGTCCCTGCGGCACCGGCAAGAAATTCAGGACATGAAGCCTGACGCCAATCTCGCCAACCTGTCAGCAATCGCGTCCCGGAACAAATTGTAGCAGGATGGCACGATGGCTCATGGTGAAGTTCGCTGCGTCATCGACGAAGCGTCTCGGTGTCCGCTGAACAGCCCACTGAAACGTCATCTCCGTTGCAACGGGCATCACGCATGAGCGGCTGTTGAAGAAAATACCTCTGACGGCATCGTTGCAGGCTCGCCTCCAGCGCGTCGCGGAACGACCGGGCCTGCATAGCAACCATGGCGCGCAGTTCCAGCCCGCGGGAACCGCCAACGCCTGATGTTCCAACGAGTTAATGCCCAGGTGCCGAAGCACGAAACACTGGAAGTCACCGCCGATCGGTGTCACAGTGTGTTGCTTGCAATGGGCATGGAGTGCCGGTTTGGGACCGCGGACGACACTTCCCGAAACCATCGCGGAAGTCTTCATCACGGACGAACTGCAGCGGCGTGCAACGTCGGATCCCGATTACCTGCGCGAAAAACTGGCGCTGCAGGATCTGGCGCAGCAGATGTCGGATCATCCGAGCCAGGTGTTGCCGCGGCTCGTGAAGCTGGCGATGGACATCTGCGACGCCGAGTCGGCCGGCATCAGCATCCTGGAGCCTCAGTCCGAACAGTTCCGCTGGTTCGCGCTGTCGGGCGTGCTGGCGAGCTTCGAAGGCGCGACGACGCCGCGGAACAACAGCCCCTGCGGCGTCTGTCTCGATTGTGACAGCCCGGTTCTGATGGCGCATCCCGAGCGCGCCTACGACTGGATTCGGGACGCCGCTATTTCGGTGCCCGAGGTGCTGCTGGTCCCGCTGCGGGTCAAGGGATTGCAGTCCGTCGGCACGCTGTGGATCGTTGCCAGCCAGTCCGGTCATTTCGACGCTGGCCACGCCCGCATCATGACCGAGCTCGCCGCGTTCGCGGGCATGGCGCTGCGGATGATCCAGACCGAAGAACGGCTGACCCAGGCACTGCAACAGCAGGAGACGCTGGCAAGAGAGATGAGCCATCGGGTCAAGAACATGTTCGCCATCACCGACAGCATGATCCGCATGAGCTCGCGCAGCGCCGGCACCAAAGATGAATTGGCCAGCACCCTGTCCGGCCGGCTGCATGCGCTGGCATCCGCGAACGCGCTGGTCCGCCGCTCGTTTGGCGATGGTTCGGACGAAGGCGTCAATCTCCACGAACTGATCGAGCGGGTGCTGCGCCCGCACAACCATGCCAAGTTTTCGATCGACGGCCCCGGCCTTTCGCTGGGCGAGCAGGCGACGAACAATCTGGCGCTGGTGTTCCACGAATTGGCGACCAACGCCGCAAAATACGGGGCGCTGAGCAAGGATTCAGGTTCGGTCGCGGTGCGGTGGCTCGCCGACGACACCAACGTGCATTTGAGCTGGCTGGAATCCGGCGGCCCCTTGACCGTTCCGCCGGCCACGCTCGGCTTCGGATCGAGGCTGGTGGCGACGACGGTCGAACGAATCGGCGGCAAGATTACGCCCGACTGGCGGCCGCAAGGCCTGTCGGTCCAGATTGAGCTGCCGTTGAGCGCGCTCAGGCCTTGAGGGTCCGGGCAGGCTGGGCGCCCGCTGCGACGTCCTTTCGGCTCTTCGTCAGGTCAAGCACTTCGACATGAACACGCGGTCGTAGCCGGCCTCGCTGCGACGGCCGGTTTCCTGGTATCCGATCCTGGCATAGAGGCGCTGGTTCTCCGTCATTGTCGCGTGCGTATAGAGCCTTATCTCCGGACAGCGCCGCCGTATCGCTTCGGCCTCGGCGAATACGAGCAGAAGCCGGCCGAAACCCGTTCCGCGGCAGATCGGATCGACCGCGATGTTCTCGAGCAGCAGATGGTCCGGTTTGGGGACAAGCACGACAATACCCCGGACGGCATCGCGCGCTTCAATCACCCATACCACGCCTGCGGCAATTCGCTCCGCGTAGTCGTCGAGCATCGGCGATGGCGTCTGCCTCATGCGCGGAATGTAATGCCGATAGGCGTCTGCGACGATTCGAGTGACGGCGGCGACATCAGCAGCAATGGCAGGTCGAATGCTGGGTTCGGCGACGTCCGGCTTCACGATCATCATCACGATAGCTCCCAGTCCGACACGTATCATTCAGTGCAAGAGATGCATCCAACAACTTTTCCGATGTGACGGCTTGCTCGCACGCAACCGGCCTCTGCAAGAACGCCCGCACTTGATCCCCGTAGTTTTACGGTTGGTAAGGAGTTCGTGATAGCCCGTTGGCCTCCAGTATTCCAGGCAGGCCCGCAATGATTCTGAGTAGGTTTACGATCCGCACCAAACTGGTCAGCATGGTCGTGCTATCGACCGTTGCGATCTGCGCGATCATCGCCTGGTCGACCTCGCTCAGCCAGAAGCGGATGCTCGACGATCGCGTGGCGCAGTTGCGGACCGCCGTGAACATGACCATCGGCTTGGCGCAATCGCTGCAGGACGACGTGGCCGCAGGCAAGATGACGCTTGCCGACGCGGAAGCCGAATTCCGCAAGCAGGCCCGACGCACGACGTTCGACGACGGACAAGGCTATGTGTCCGCCTATCGAACCGACGCCGTGACGATATTGAATGCTGCCAAACCGGAACTCGAAGGCAAGAACAACTACGTCAAGGACGCAAGCGGCATGCTGATCGTGCCGTCGGTGGTGGATACCGCCCGGCGCAGTCCCCAAGGCGGCACCATCGCCTACTACTTTCCACGTCCCGGTCAAACCGAGCCGCAGCCCAAGCTGGTTTTTACCCGCATGTTCGAGCCGTGGAATGTTGCCATCGCGGTCGGCCTGTACGTCGATGATCTCGACAATGATTTCCGTGCGCTGCTGCTGCGGACAGGCGCCATCGGCGCGGTCATCGTGGCGTTGATGGGCCTGTTGTCCTGGCTGATCGCCCGCGATGTGCTCGGCGCGCTGCGGCGGCTGCAGAGCCGGATGCAGCGCATCGCCACCGGATCTCTGAATGAGGCGGTCAGCGAAACCGGACGCGGCGACGAAGTCGGCCGGATGGCGGAAACCCTGGAAATGCTGCGCCAGACCGCTCTCAATGCGCGGATGCTGGAAGCCGACCAGGCCGAGACAAAGCAGCGCAGCGAAGCCGAGCGGCGGCAATCGCTGATTGCGCTGGCCGATCGCTTCGACGCCTCCGTCGGCCAACTGGTCGAGCTGATGGCATCGGGATCAGTCGAACTGGAAGCCACCGCGAAGTCCATGACCGGGACGGCGGAGCGGACCGAGCAACGCGCCACAGTCGTGAATTCGGCCGCGTCGGAAGCCAGTACGCGGGTGCAGACCGTCGCTTCCGCCGCGGAGCAACTGGCGTCGTCGATCGGCGAGATCAGCCGCCGGGTCGAGCAGTCCGCCAGGATCACTGATCGCGCCGTCGACAGCGCGCGGCGCACCGATACCATCGTGCGCGCATTGGCCGATGGCGCGCAGCAGATCGAACATGTGGCCGAACTGATTTCAAATATCGCGGGACAGACCAATCTGCTGGCGCTCAACGCCACCATCGAGGCCGCGCGCGCCGGCGATGCCGGGCGCGGCTTCGCGGTCGTGGCATCCGAGGTCAAGAGCCTCGCCGGGCAGACGGCGGGGGCGACCAAGGAGATCGGCATCAGGATCGCCCAGATCCAGGGCGCGACCAAGGAAGCCGTCGAGGCGATTCAGGGCATCACCTCTACGATCGAGGAAGTCAGCGGGATCGCAGCGACGATCGCCTCATCGGTCGAGCAGCAAAGATCGGCGACCGCGGAGATCGCACGCAACGTGACCCAGACCGCGCAGGCGACCCAGGAGGTGACGACCAATATCGGCGGCGTCAGCGCCGCCGCCGCGGAAACCGGTGGCGCCGCCGGCCTCGTGCTGAGCGCCGCCTCCAGCATGTCGAAACAGGCGGAACGGCTGTCCGGCGAGGTCACCACATTCCTGGCCGGCGTCCGCGCCGCTTGAGGCGAGCGGCCCCTCTACGCCTGCCCCGGCGCGGTCGAAGGCTCGGCTCCGATCGAACTGTGCCGGAAGTTGGACGTCTGGTCGATCTCCTGCAGCTCCACGGTGATGCTGAGCGGGATCGCCGCGCAGGCATCGATGAGATGCCGGCGCACGGCCTCGAACAGCGTCTTGCCCAGATCATGCCGGAGCTGTTGCGAACGCCCCGGCGCAATCCGGCCGACGATCGCGACGAACGCATTGCGAGGATCGCCGTCGGCGATACGGACATCGCGCCGCGCGGCGCCGCGGGTCCGGATCGCCTCCAGCGGAAACGCGTTGGTCGCAACCAGCGTCTCGTGCACCAGCTTGATCAGTTCGGATATGTCAACGCTCCGTGCGAGGTTCTCGGAATATTCGACCACCACATGGGGCATTGCGATCTCACCTCAGGGCGCAAGGATGCTGTTGGCGTCGATCGGTCCGGTCGTCAGCTGCTGCTCATCCATCAGGTCGATCCAGAACTTCATCTGGGCGGGCGTCGCCGCCACCGTGACATTCGGGACATTGATCAGTTGCAGCAGTTGTTCCGGCATTTTCGCGTAGGTGATCAGGCTTTTTTTTGCGGCCTCCGGGTCCGTCTTGATGAACCGCGTGGCATCCTCCAGGCTGGCGCGAAATGCGGCGATGGTGCCGGGATTCTTTTTCGCCCAGTTGCCGGTCGAGACATACATGGTGCCGAGCGTGCCGGCCGGAATGTCGGCCTGCAGATCGATGAGTACACGTCCGATCCCAGCCGAGATGATGCGCTGGTAGAACGGTTCGGAGACCGTCGCGGCATCGATCTGCCTGGCCTGCAGCGCGTCCGCCATCTGCGGAAAGCTGATCTCGACAAAGGTAATCGACTTGGGATTGACGCGCTGTTTGCTCAGCCATTGCTGCAGAAGAACGTACTGCATGCCGCCGATGCCGTTGATTCCCACCTTTTTCCCGACGAGATCCTTGGCCGTGGTCACTCCGCTCGCGTCCGAAACCAATAGCCCGACCTTGTTCGGCGTGGGATAGGTATGCGTCGCGGCCACAATGACGAGGTCGACGCCATTGTCCACGGCCTGCAGGAATGTCGTCGGGTTCGGCGTCGACAGCTCGACGGATTTGGAGACGATCCCGGCGATGCCGGTGTTGCCCTGATTGATGGGGACCAGTGTCACGTCCAGCCCATGCGCGGCGAAGAAGCCCCGATCCTTGGCGACATAGGCGGTCAGGAAGTTGCTGATCGGAATATAGGCGAGCGATAGCTTCGGCGTTTCGGGCGGCGCCGCTCGCACAACCGGCGCGAGCAACAACAGACCAATTGCAACGAATGTGTTCGTGATGGTTCTCATGTCCGCGACCGTTTTAGTCGAAACGTTCCAGTTGTATAGTGGTTTGCGCGGGCAATCGCTCACGGCAGCTTCATTAACGTCGCTTCATCACTCCGTCGTCGGTCATCACCTTGAGGACCGACGGCGTCAGCCGGCCGCCATCCGCGTGCAGATCGTCGATCGAGATGATCGTCATTCGGCTTCCGGCCGCGCGAATGAGATGCAGACTATCCGGGCGAGGATCGAGGTGATCATCATCTCGACAGTTCCGTTTGCAGGATGATGCCGTTCAGCTCATATACGTCATGCGCGTGGCGAGATCGATGTCCGATCCTTAACAACTCCGTAACGGGAGTTCTCACCAGCGACAGAACTCGCCAAACGCATCGAACATCCTGCACAAAGCTTCGCGCTCTCGTCCGCATCCGCTGGTCCCGCGTCGACCGATGGCCTTTTCAGCTACGTTGCAGCCGTTGAGCCGTCAAATGGAAATCGATTTTCATCTTCGAACATCAATTTTATTGACCGGCTTTTGAGGGTGCGGCATGACGGCCCCACATGCCGAAGCCGCCCGCCGCGCCGTCAGAACCGAACCGTCAGAGCCCGCTCACGACAGCAGTGCGTTTTGCGCGCGGCCGGGATCTCGTCCTGAAGAATGCGCGGAACCCAGCCGCCCGCCGGCGATGGCCCCGGGACCCGACCGCACCCGCGGATGGATTGAACAAATGGCGGGAAAAATGGGCAACCCGCGCCCGAGGGACCACCGTTCATGACCAAGGCGCTGCTGCTGCTCAATATGCCGGAAAACCTCCGCAACAAATTCCATTCCAAACTGGCCCGCGCGTTCCCCACCGTGAATTTTGCTCTGGTCGACAACGTCGCCGATGTCGACCGGCACCTGGCGGACGCGGAAATCCTGATGACACACGGCCCCTATCTGTCGACGCGTGCGGACCATGTGCTGGGGCACATGCCGAATTTGCGCTGGGTTCAGGGCACCGGGACCGGCATGGACAACATCATCGACCGGCCGAGCCTGCCCGCGCACGTGCAGGTGACCAACATGCGCGGCGCCCATGGACCGCAAATGTCGGAAGCGGCAATTGCCTCCATGCTGGCGCTGTCCCGAAATATCCCGCGCTCGATCCGCAATCAGGACAAGCACGCCTGGCAACGCTGGCTGCCCGGCATCATCCACGGCAAGACCGTCGGCATCCTCGGCATCGGGGTGATCGCCGAAGCGCTGGCGCCGAGATGCAAGGCGCTCGGCATGACGGTCGTCGGCTTCAGCTCCTCGCCGCGCGAGGTCACGGGCTTCGATCGCATGCACGCCATGAGCGAACTCGGCGAGATCATCGCCCAGCTCGATTTTCTCGTGCTCTTAACACCTTATTCAAAGGCGACCCATCATATCGTCAACCGGGAGGTGCTGATGGGCATGAAGCAGGGAAGCTGTCTGGTCAATCTGGCGCGGGGCGGCGTGGTCGACGAAGCCGCGCTGATCAACGCGCTCGACGACGGCCCGGTGAGCGGCGCGGCCCTCGACGTCTTCGCCACCGAGCCGCTGCCCGGGGATCACCGGTTCTGGTCGATGGAAAACGTCATCATCACCTGTCACATGGGCGGCCTGACCGACGACTATGATCTTCAGGCGCTGCCGATCATCGAGACCAATCTGCGCCACTACCTCGATGGCAAGCCTGACCGCATGATCAACATCGTGCGGGGCGGGACGTGAACACGACCTGTGCCGACGCGCCGTCGTGCCTCGTTCGAACTGATAAGCCGGCCAACGAACATCGCAACGCCCAAGTGAACGATGGCGCGATCGCGTTCGACCATGTCGATGTCACCTTCGACGGACGCAGGATCATCGACGATCTCACCCTGCAAATCGCCGGCGGAGAATTCGTCTGCATCGTCGGGCCATCCGGCTCCGGCAAGACCACCGCGCTCCGCCTTCTGGCCGGTCTCATCAGGCCCAGTCGCGGTACCATCCTGTTCCGCGGCGCGCCGCTGCTCGGATCGAGCCGCGACATCGCCGTCGTGTTCCAGGACTACGGAAAGGCGCTGTTGCCTTGGCGGACCGCCGCACAAAACATCTCGCTGGCGCTGGAAGCGCGCCACATCCCTGCCCGCGACCGCAAGCCACTCATCGCGGAGCTGCTGCTCAAGGTGGGCCTGAAGGCTCACGCCGACAAATATCCGGCCGAAATGTCGGGCGGCATGCAGCAACGTCTGCAGATCGCACGCTGTCTCGCCCAGAAGCCGAGCGTGCTGTTGATGGACGAGCCGTTCGGTGCGCTCGATGCGATGACGCGGCAATCGCTGCAGGATGAACTGCTGTCGATCGTGAGAGCCTCGGGGGCCGCGGTGTTCTTCGTGACCCACGACCTCGAGGAAGCGATCTATCTCGGCGACCGCGTCGTCGGCCTGAACGCCAATCCCGGACGGATCGGAGCCAGCTTCACCGTCAACCTGCCGAAGCCGAGAGATCAGCTCGGGACTCGCGAACAGCCGGAATTTCTGAAATTGCGCAGGGAGCTGTTCGATTTCATCAAGAGGGCCGAGCATGAGCGTGCCCCCTAACCGGCCGGTCGCGGCCCATGCGAGCGGCCTGCTCATTCCGTTGGCGGTCGTTATTCTATGTGAGGCAGCGTTCCGCCTCGGGCATCTGAAGAGCGACACGCTGGCGCCACCCAGCCTGATTCTGGTTTCCTTCATCGATGCGTTGAGCGACGGCACGTTGCTGGCGACGACCCGCGATACGCTGATCACGACATTCGGCGGCCTTGCCTGCGGCGGATTGGCCGGTCTCGCGCTCGGCACCCTGTTTGGATCCTTCCGGCGGCTGGACAGGCTGTTCCGCTTTCCGATCGAATTGATCAGGCCGATTCCGTCGGTCGCATTGATTCCAATCGCAATGATCGTGGCCGGCTTCGGCTATACGATGGAGATGGCGGTGGTGAGTTTTGCCGCCACCTGGCCGGTGCTGATCACCACACGGTCGGCGATTGCGGAGATCGAGCCGCGCCTGATCGAGGTCGCGCGGGTGCTGCGGCTGGGCGTGATCGCGACAACGTTCAAGATCATGCTGCCGGCAGCGCTGCCGCGGATCTTCATCGGCATCCGGCTCGCGGCCGGCGTCGCGCTGATCGTGTCCGTGACGGTCGAGATTGCCGCCAATCCGATCGGACTCGGTCACGCCATCATGCTGGCGCAGCAGTCGCTGCAGCCGGGCGCGATGCTGGCGCTATTGGTCTGGATCGGCGTGGTCGGCGTCGCCATCAACAGCCTGCTGGTATTTTTGCAGGCGCGCTTGTTTGGTCGCACCGGCAGCGCGGGACTCCCACGATGAAGGCGCGCATCGCATGGGCGGTCGCCAGCATCGCGGTCGGCGTCGTGCTGGTGCTGCTCTGGCAGATGGTCGCCGACCTGAAGTTGTTGCCGCAGGCCTTCTTCCCGGCGCCGGATCGAACCTGGAAGGCGTTCACGCGCGCGGCCGCGTCCGGCGATCTGGCGCCGCGGATCTATGCGACGGTCTGGCGCGTGCTGATCGGCTGGGCGCTGGCATCACTGCTCGGCGTTCTCCTCGGCTCGGTGATCGGGAGTTCGCCCTGGCTGCGGCGATTGCTGGGACCGACGCTGGAGTTCCTGCGGCCCCTGCCGGCATCCGCGACCATCCCTGTCTTCATCGTTCTTTTGGGGCTGTCGAATGCGATGGTGCTGACCGTGATCGCCTTCGGGGCGCTGTGGCCGATGCTGCTTGGCACGGTTCACGGCTTCGAGGCGGTCGAACCGCGGCTTTACGAGGTGGCGCGGGTGCTGCATCTCTCCAGGCTATTAGTCATCCTGAAGATCGCGTTGCCGAGCGCGCTCCCGGATATCCTGTCGGGCTTGCGCCTCAGCCTCACCATCGCGCTGATCCTGACCGTGGTGTGCGAGATGCTGGTCGGCGTCGATGGGCTCGGCAGCTGGACCTTGATCTCGGCGCGCGCGTTCCGCTCGCCCGACCTCTATGCCGGCGTGCTCCTGCTCGGCATCATCGGCTATCTCGGCGCCACGGTCCTCACTCTCGTCAGCAACAGGCTGCTGGCCTGGAAGACGCGAAGTCCGTAGATCGACGCTCGGCAAAATCCCGGAGCTTCCGATCGAAGGTCAGCCGCGATCCAATTTCGCCAGCCGGCGCATATGCGCGAGATCGACAGGGCGCCCGTGGCTGATGACGACCGCAGGCTCGTCGTGAAAGCGAACCGCCTCGGCGACGCTGGGATGGTCGAGCACGACGAGATTTGCCGCGCAGCCGGCTGCAAGCCCGTAGCGCGGCAGGTTCATGGCCCGCGCCGCGCGCGTGGTGATCATTTCATACAGCGTTTCGATCTCCTGCTCGCCCATCATCCAGAGCAGATGCGAGGCCAGGAACGCGACCTCCGGCATGTTGTTCCTGCCGAGCGGATAGTAGGCATCCGAGATATCGTCCTGCCCGAGGCAGACATTGACGTCCGACGCCAGCAGCTCCTTCACCCGCGCGTGCAGGGGACCGGTATGGGGATCGCTGACGACGCTGATGCAGGCGCGTCGTAACAATTCGACCAGTTCGCCGAGATAGGCGTCGGGGTAG
>NZ_JBAURI010000351.1:0-3315 GCF_049581145.1 Bradyrhizobium sp. | reverse complement strand
GTTCAATTCCTCGACGGAACGGCTGTTCTCGTCTCCCAGCTTACCGCGAGTCGCCTGAAAATTTCCTTCACGATCCGCCGGTCACGGCACGTTGACACCCCAGACAGAGTCGGTGAGAAAGCGCCGTGAAAACAGCCCCGCCCGACTTCCGCCGGACCAAGCCGGACGATCCCGCGTTTCGGCACCTCATCATCGCCGTCGTCCTGATCGCCGTGATGACGGCGATCCGGATCATCTGGGCCAGCCTGATCGACCTGCGCACCGATGAGGCCTATTACTGGACCTGGTCGAAGGAGCACGTGCTGTCGTTCCTCGATCACCCGCCGATGATCGCGTGGTTCATCCGGTTCGGGACCGCGATCTTCGGCGACACGAATTTCGGCGTCCGCTGCGCCGGTATTCTGGCCATGCTGGCCACGCAATTGCTGCTCGCCGATATCGTGCGGCGCGTGACCCATGACATCCGCGCGGTCTTGCTCGCGGTGCTGATGCCGGAGGCCGCGCTGTATTACGGGTTGCTGATGGCGAAGGTCGCGCCCGATGTCGCGCTGATCCCGTTCGCGGTCGCGATGATCTGGGCGCTGGTGCGGCTCGCCGAGAGCAGCGATCCACGCTGGTGGCTGGCCGCCGGCGCGTTCGCCGGGCTGGCGCTGCTGTCGAAATTCACCGCGCTGATGCTGCTGCCGGCGGTCGCGGCGTTCATGCTGGTGCCGGACTGGCGCTGGCGCTGGCTGAGATCGCCCTATCCGTGGCTCGCAGCGGGAATCGCGATCGTGGTGTTCTCGCCGGTGCTGATCTGGAACGCCGAGCACGACTGGGCAGCGTTCAAATTCCAGTCGGTGCGCGCCACCGCGACGCATGCGCTGTCGCTGCGCACGGTCGGCGACTATCTCGGTCTGCAGCTTGGACAGGTTGGAGCAATCCTGCTGCCGGTGGTGCTGTCGGGCGTGGCGCTGACCGCATGGCGCGGCTATCGCAGGCGCGAGCCGGTCGCGATCCTGCTGTCGACCGCCGTGCTGGTCCCGTTCCTGTATTTCCTGTGGCGCTCGTTGACCTTGCGGGTCGGCGACACCTGGCCGATGTTCTTCTGGCCGATCGGCTTTGCCGCCGCCGCGATCAATCTCGCGGTCATGAAGCGGGAAGGGGCGCCCGAACGCAAGGTCAGATCCGCTGCCGCCTGGACGGTCGCGGCCATCGCGCAGGGCATGGCTTTGGTCATCCTGATCTTTCTCTATTATGTCGCGGCGCCCTGGAATTTCCTGCGCACCTCCGATCCGATCGGCGCCGAGGCCGGCTATGAAGCGGTCGCGGCGCGGGCGGAAGATGAGCTGCAGAAGACCGGCGCGAGCTGGATCGCCACCACCGACTATCGCACCTATGCGATGATGCGCTGGTACTTCAACGGCCGCGTGCCCGTGATCGAGATCAACGAACGCGGCCGGTTTCTCGGCTTCGCCGATCCCGGCATCGGGCAGATCGCGGGTCATGCCGGGCTCTACGTGGCACGCGTGCCTGACAACACCAATCCGGTCTGGGCCGAGACCACCGCGGTGCGCGAGCCGCTCGAACGCGTCGATCGCGTCTGGCGCGGCGTCGTGATGGACACTTACGCGCTGGAAAAGCTGACCGGCTGGACCCCCGAATTGTCGCCGCCGCCGGACTCGCCGCTGTTCCACTGGCGCGTGCTGGCGGGCGAATTGCGAAGGCGCACTGGCTGAAGCCTGATCAGGCGAGGTCGCATTGAACCGTGGGGAGTCCTCCGTCATCGGAACATTCACCGTCATTGCGAGGAGCGCTTGCGATGAAGCAATCCAACTTTCACTCTTTCCATGACGAAATCGATTGCTTCGCTGTGCTCGCAATGACGGGAGGGGGCTTTGCCGAACTTGGACAGACGGTTTCCTGCTAATCCTCCTCCTCGCGCTTGCGCAGCAAGTCCCTGGCGAGGTCGGTGAGCACCGGGCGCGGCAGCGCCGTGAACGGCAGCGGGCGCGTCACCTCGATCGCGGCGAGGCCGAGGCGGGCGGTGAGCAGGCCGTTGAGCATGCCTTCGCCGAGCCGCTGCGACAGTTTGGCCGCCAGCCCATGGCCGAGCATCTGCTGGATGACGCTGTCGCTTGCGGCCATTCCGCCGGTGATGGCGAGATGGGCGATGACGTGGCGCAGCAGGGAGATCATGCCGAGCGTGCCGGGCCGGCCGCCATAGAGCCGGGCCAATTGTCGGATCAGCCGCAGCGAGGCCACCAGCACGAACAGCACGTCGACCATCGCGCGCGGGCTGACGGCGGTGACGATCGAGACGCGCTGCGCGGCGGATGAGACCAGCCGGCGCGCCTCCTGATCGAGCGGGCTCATCAATTCGCGTTCCGCCAGCCTGATCATGTCGGCGCCGTCGATGATGTCGTCGGCATGGCCCTGCAGCGCGGCGCGGGCGCGCGCCAGTTGCGGATTCTGGTGCGCGATCCCGACCAGCTCGCGCACGATGCTGCGGCTCTCGGCACGGTCGTCGCTGAGCAGCACGCCGGCGGCGCGCTGATGCAGTTTTTCGATGGTCGCAAGCCGCGCCAGCGCGAGGATCTCGCGCGCGCTGATTACGGATAGCGCCAGCGCGGCGATCCCGGTGAAGCCAACGCCGACGTAGCCCAGGCCCTCGCTGCGCGCGAACAGATCCTCGATCAGTTGCGTGACGCCGAGCCCGATTCCGAGCAGCACCAGTCCGGCGGTCGAGGTCCAGAACGCTGTGCCCCAGCGAAAACCGCGCCGCTCCGCCATCGCGACGTCGAGCGGGAGCGGCAGCTGCGCCGGCTCGGCTACCGGCATCACCTGCACGGTGCCGCGCGCCGGTCGGGCGGCCTCGTCGGCGTCGACCACCACGACACCGGGATCGCCGAGGCGGAAGGTGGCGGGACGTCGCTGCTTTGATCGCTCGCTCATTGCAATCGGTCTCCGATCAGAAACTGCAGGGCGCGGTCGAGGCGGATATGCGGCAGCGCGGGTTCGCCGGCGCCGTTGTGCTCGAGCAGCGGCGGACGAAAGCGCAGGAAGCGGAAGTCGCTGTTCTCGCCCGCCATCGAGGACAGGCCGCGGAACGCGCCTTCGCCGGCGAACAGCGCCTCGGGATCGGTGGGCAGGTCGCCGGGAAAGGTCGCGACTTCGACGCGGCCGTCAAAGGTCTCGCCATTGGCGGTCTCGCCGGGGGCCGGTGTTCCCAGGATCGAGGGCAATCTGTCGCGGCCTCGCGCCACGACAGCTTCCCTGGTGGCGCGCACCGCGGCGAGCGCCACCACGTCGATCTCGGCGCCTGTGCTCTCGGCC
>NZ_JBAURI010000350.1:0-4319 GCF_049581145.1 Bradyrhizobium sp. | reverse complement strand
TGCGGGCGTTCGCGGCCATCGACATCTCGCTCGATCCGTTTCCGGCGAACGGCGGCATCTCGACCTGGGAATCGCTCTATATGGGCGTTCCCGTCATCGCCAAGCTCGGTCGCGCCACCGCGGCGCGCGTGGCCGGCGCCATCGTGAAGGCGATCGGTCTCGACGACTGGGTCGCTGATGACGACGAGGGCTATGTCGCGATCGCGCGCAAATTTGCCGCGATGCCGGCTTATCTGGCGACGCTGCGGCAGGAACTGCCGGCCATGATCGCTGCCTCGCCAGCCGGCAATAGCAGGGTCTACACGGAGCGGGTCGAGGCCGGCTACCGGCAGTTTTGGCGCGAGTATTGTGCGAAGACATCAGGCGGGGAGTAATAGCGTGGCCGGCGGCGCTTTTGCGTCGCGTGGCTCATTTGGATGACGGCGGCCGGCGTGATCCTGGGCGGCGGATGCGGCGGCAGGCGCAGCTTGAGCCGGTCGTCAAGAGCTGAAGTTCAGGCTCTGGATGGGAATAGCGCGTGAGCCCGATCTCGCGCGGCGAATCCGCAAAGTCAGGTTAGCGCCCAGAGCTTGTGCCCTCGGCGGCTGAAATAGCATCTCGCTGGCAGATGCGAGCCTCCAGCTCCGTTGACCCCCGCTTGTCGGTCTTGGGTTGATCGCGTCGTTCCGATCACCGGCCGGCCGCTTCGGGTCTACTCCGATCGGCGGATCGTTGGCGTTCGCGCGGCTCCGTCGTCAGGTGAGCGTCAAGGCGCGCGGCGAACCTGTGGATGGCCTGTGAGTAACTTCGATGTTGTCAATCAATCCGGCTTGCTGCCGTCCCAAATCACCGGTATATCTGTTCACGTTTTGTTCCCACCTGAGGGGTGTCCGCAATCGTCACGGACGCGGGGGACGGAATGCGGTGGACGCGGCGGTGTCGGGCGTGACACGCGGGTCGCAGGGCGGACTGAGGTCTGTGAGCGGTCAGCATCATGCGGACGGACGGTGCCGTCGCGGTCGGCGAAGTCGTGTGGTCCTGGCACCCGTTGCTGGTGTCAAGTCTCGCGGAGGCAAGCATCGGCCCAACCGGGCGCGGATGAGCCGTGAGTCCGTGGGGCGACGGTGGCAAGAAGGATATTCGTCGCCGGGGAGAGCGCGTATAAGCTGAAAAACCATTGCGTGCGGGGATGCCGGGTGATCTTCCGGTGCGACCGCTGTGAATACTCGTGTGCTTTCTACTACTACCAAGTCGCACACGAGGCTGCGGGTGCATCGGGCACCCGGCATTCCAGCGCGCCCTCTGTCTTCAGGGCGCAATTGTTGAGGTAACAACTCGGGCGCATCGCGCCGCGAGGACGCGAAGCAATGTCTGTGAAGCACCGCCCTTGCGAAAAATCGACGACCGGCATTTGTTGCACGATGGATCGCTTCGCGGAGCTTGTCATCGGGCGGCGCGTTGCGCCGACCCGTTGGCTGGCAATGACGGTCGAGAGAGGCGTCCAACTCTTCCACCGTCATTTGCGAGGAGCACTTACGACGAGGCAATGCACCTCTTGCACCTGCCGCGCGGCGCGATGGACTGCTTGTGCGCCAGGCAAGCTGGCGTGGTACTGCCGGCGAGAGATTAGGTCACCCATGCTGACCATCTTTTGGCATTGCGGTTTCAGGCGTTTCTCGTTTAGAAACGCTGGCGAGCGCTGTTCCGGCAACGAACCCTCAATCGTTCTCTGTCAATCGTTGATACTGAGAATCGGGTTCTGATCGGGAATTTCTGGCGTCTCAAGGGTCTGGCAATGCTGATACGCTGCCAAATGGATGGAGTTCGGGGGGAAGCGGTGCGCGGCGCCGATGTCTCCGCAATTCCGGCTGCGTTGCTGCCCACCCTGCTTCTCGGCGGCCTGCTCCTTATCTGCCCCTGAGGGCCGGCTGGGCGGTTTGCGCCTGGGCACTCAGGGGTTTGAGTAAGTTCACCAGAGCCTTCAGCGCGACAGAGCAACAGCTCGAGCACTCCAAAAGGAAATTTTGCAGATGACCACGGCACCCAAGTCCGACAAGGACCGCGTTATCATTTTTGACACCACCTTGCGCGACGGCGAGCAATGCCCCGGCGCCACCATGACCTTCGAGGAGAAGCTCGAGGTCGCCGAGATGCTCGACGACATGGGCGTCGATGTCATCGAGGCCGGCTTCCCGATCACCTCGGAAGGCGATTTCCAGGCGGTCAGCGAGATCGCCCGCCGCTCCAAGAACGCCGTGATCGCCGGCCTGTCGCGCGCGCATCCAAAGGACATCGACCGCTGCGCCGAAGCGGTGAAGTTCGCGAAGCGCGGCCGCGTCCACACCGTGATCGCGACCTCGCCGCTGCACATGCGCGTCAAGCTCAACATGACGCCGGAGCAGGTGATCGAGACCTCGGTCACCAATGTCGCACGCGCCCGCAACCAGATCGACGACGTCGAATGGTCGGCCGAAGACGGCACTCGCAGCGAGATGGATTTCCTCTGCCGGGTCGTCGAGGCGGTGATCAAGGCCGGCGCCACCACGGTCAATATCCCTGATACCGTCGGCTACACCGTGCCGGAAGAATACACTTACTTCATGCGCACCCTGATCGAGCGCGTGCCGAACTCCGACAAGGCGGTGTTTTCCGTGCACTGCCACAACGACCTCGGCATGGCGGTGGCGAATTCGCTGGCCGGCATCGCCGGCGGCGCCCGTCAGGTCGAATGCACCGTCAACGGCATCGGCGAGCGGGCCGGCAATGCCGCGCTCGAAGAGATCGTGATGGCGATCAACATCCGCAACGACAAGTTTCCGTGGTGGAACAGGATCGACACCACGCAATTGACGCGCGCCTCGAAACTGGTGTCGGCGGCAACCTCGTTCCCGGTGCAGTACAACAAGGCGATCGTCGGCCGCAACGCGTTCGCGCATGAAAGCGGCATCCATCAGGACGGCGTGCTGAAGGACGCCTCGACCTACGAGATCATGCGGCCCGAGATGGTCGGCTTGAAACAGTCCTCGCTGGTGCTGGGCAAGCATTCCGGCCGCCACGCCTTCGTGCACAAGCTGGAGGAGATGGGCTACAAGCTCGGGCCGAACCAGCTGGAAGACGCCTTCGGGCGGATGAAGGCGCTCGCCGACCGCAAGAAGGACATCTATGACGAGGACATCGAGGCGCTGGTCGATCAGGAGATCGCGGCGTCGCATGACCGCATCAAGCTGACCTCGCTGACGGTGATCGCCGGCACCCACGGGCCGCAGCGCGCCACCATGAAGCTCGACGTCGACGGCCAGATCAAGATCGAGGAGGCCGAGGGCAACGGCCCGGTGGATGCGGTGTTCAACTGCATCAAGGCGCTGGTGCCGCATGAGGCCAAGCTCGAACTGTATCAGGTGCATGCGGTCACGCAGGGCACCGACGCGCAGGCCGAGGTGTCGGTGCGGCTCGGTCATGAGGGACGCTCGATGACGTCGAAGGCGGCCGACCCGGATACGCTGGTGGCCTCCGCAAAAGCCTATCTCGGCGCGCTGAACAAGATCGTCATGAAGCACCAGCGCGACCGGCCGGCAGCGGCCGCGAGCTGATGCTTGAAGAAGTGGTCATGATCAGGACGCGGCGCTTCCGGGTGCCGCGTTTTGCGTTGCAGCATGGGTTTTCGGCGCCCCCTGCGAACGAGCAATGGCGTTCGCCCCGGCTTCTCGCTATTGGTGCCGCAGGCGCAAAATAGCTTGAAATAACCTTGGGCGGCGCGGTGTGCGCATGCCCGGATCGATATGGGGGAGGACCATGCGTAGATTGATTTTGGCTGCGGTCTCGATCGCGGCCGTGTCCCTGGTGGGACCCGCGACGGCGGCGGATGCGCCGATCGTGATCAAGTTCAGCCACGTGGTGGCGTCCGACACGCCGAAGGGCAAGGCGGCCGAGAAGTTCAAGGAGCTGGCGGAGAAGTACACCGACGGCAGGGTCAAGGTCGAGATCTACCCGAACTCGACGCTCTACAAGGACAAGGAGGAGCTCGAAGCGCTGCAGCTCGGCGCGGTGCAGATGCTGGCGCCGTCGAACTCGAAGTTCGGGCCGATCGGGATCAAGGAATTCGAGGTGTTCGATCTGCCCTATATCCTGCCAGACCTGAAGGCGCTGAGGAAGGTGACCGACGGTCCGCTCGGCGACAAGCTGCTCAAGCTGCTGGACGCCAAGGGCATGACCGGTCTCGCCTATTGGGACAACGGCTTCAAGCAGATGAGCGCCAACAAGAAGCTGGTCTCGCCCGCCGACTACAAGGGACTGAAGTTCCGGATCCAGTCCTCCAAGGTCCTGGAGGCGCAGTTCCGCAC
>NZ_JBAURI010000349.1:0-5204 GCF_049581145.1 Bradyrhizobium sp. | reverse complement strand
CGATCACCGATGCCACCGCGCTGCTGGTTGCTCACGGCATGGGGTTCTTTGCCGATGAGGGGCTCACTGCGGAACGGCCCACTCTGATCCGGGGCTGGTCGCCGCTGGTCGAGGCGTTCGCGGCCGGCAAGTTCAATGTCGTCCATCTGCTCAAACCGATTCCGGTGTGGATGCGCTACAACAACAACTTCCCGGTCAAGATCATGGCCTGGGCGCATACCAACGGTTCCGGCGTCGTGGTCGGCAAGGACAGCAACATCAATTCGTTCGTCGACCTCGGCGGCAAGCAGATCGCGGTGCCGTTCTGGTATTCGATGCACAACATCGTGCTGCAGTACGGCTTGCGGAAATCCGGGATCACGCCGGTAATCAGGTCGCAAGGCGAGCCGCTCGCCGCCAATGAATGCAATCTTCAGGTCATGTCGCCGCCGGACATGCCCGCGGGGCTCGCCGCCAGGAAAATCGATGGCTACATCGTTGCCGAGCCGTTCAATGCGCTGGGCGAGATCAAGGCGGGCGGCCGGATGCTTCGCTTCACCGGCGACATCTGGAAGAATCATCCATGCTGCGTTCTCTGCATGCACGAGGAGGTCGTGACCAGGAAGGCGGAATGGACCCAGAAAGTGATGAACGCCCTGGTCCGGGCTGAAATCTACGCGTCCGGCCACAAGGCCGAAGTGGCCAGGCTTCTGTCCAAGGATGGCGACGCCTATCTGCCGTTGCCGGCTCCGGTGATCGAGCGCGCGATGACATATTACGACGAAGCGTTCTATGGCGAGAGCGGCGCCATCCGCCATCCGCAGTGGCATGTCGGCCGCATCGACTTCCAGCCCTGGCCCTATCCATCGGCGACCAAGCTGATCGTCAGCGCGATGAATGAAACGCTGGTCGGCGGCGACGCGACCTTCCTGAAGAAGCTCGACCCCGAATTTGTCGCCAAGGATCTGGTGAACTACGATTTCGTCCGCAACGCCATGAACAAGTATCCGCAATGGAAGGATGATCCCAGCGTCAATCCGAGCGATCCGTTCAACCGGACCGAGGAACTGGCGCTGTGAGCCTCGATCTTTCGATCGGCGCAGAGCAGGCGGCCATGCTAGGCCATCCTCGGGACGCCTCGACCAGGCGGCTTGCCGGCGCGGTCCGCAGTCTCGCCTTCGCCTCTGTCGGTATCGGCGTCCTGCTGCTGGCCTGGTGGATCGGCGGCTGGATCGTTGCGCACAATCCGGCCACCGCGAATTTTGCAGGCTTTGCGCCCGCGCCGACCTTCGAGCGCCTTTGGCGAATGCTGGCGAGCGGCGAGGCCGTGCGGATGGCAGGGCCGAGCCTGTTGCGAATCGGCGGTGGACTCGCCTGGGCTGTCGCGCTTGGCGTGCCGTTCGGCATTCTGGTCGGTCGGTTCCGCTCGGTTCGCGAGGCGAGTTCGGTGCCGTTTCAATTTCTCCGCATGATCTCGCCCCTTGCATGGATGCCGATCGCGGTGATGGCATTTGCGACCTGGGACCGCGCCATCGTTTTTCTCATCGGGGTTGCCGCGATCTGGCCGGTGCTGTTTTCGACCGCGCACGGCTTCCGGCGCATCGACCCGGCCTGGTTCAGGGTCGCGCGCAATCTGGGCGCGCGCCCATGGCACATGCTGTTCACCATCATCATGCCGGCGATCGCGCAGGACGTGCTCGCCGGTATTCGCCTCGCGGTCGGCGTGGCCTGGATCGTGCTGGTCCCGGCCGAATTCCTCGGCGTGACCTCCGGCCTCGGCTACGCCATCAACGATGCGCGCGACACCCTCGAATATGACCGGCTTGCCGCCACGGTCGTGATCATCGGATTCATCGGCTTTGCGCTCGACTTGATTTGCGGGCAGGCGATCCGGCGAGCAAGCTGGATCCACGAGGACTAGAGCCTTGGGATAATGCAGTTCCGAACGTCATTCTGATCGATGCGATTGCCCAAGCAGGATTAAGGGCGCCAACAAGGAAAGGAGACGAGTCATGAAACGATCCGACCTCACCGAGAAGCTGCTCGACATCAAGCGCGAGAAGGGCTGGAGCTGGAAGCATATCTGCGACAAGATCGGCGGCTATTCCGAGGTCTTGATCGTCGGCGCCATCCTCGGCCAGATGAAGCTGACGAAGCCGCAGGCCGCGAACGCCGGCGAGTTGTTCGGCCTGTCGAAATCCGAAACAGCGCTGTTGAACGAGACGCCGATGCGCGGCGAGGGCCTGTCCGTTCCGCCGCTCGATCCCCTGATCTATCGCTTCTACGAACTGGTGATGATCAACGGTCCGGCCTGGAAGGCGCTGATCGAGGAAGAATTCGGCGATGGCATCATGTCGGCGATCGATTTCGATATGGCGATCGAGCGGCTGCCCAATCCGAAGGGCGATCGCGTCAAGATCACGATGTCGGGCAAGTTCCTGCCGTACAAATATTACGGCGCCAGCGGCAACGTGCCGGAATACGGCTTCAAGGAAGATTAGAGCCTGAACCGGAAGGCTAGCTTCGGGCCGCGTCCCGTTCAGCGAGGAGCGGTTTTCGGCGCGACGCGTTCGCGCCGAGCACAGGCTCGAGCGCCGAGCCTGTGCCTGTCGGTTAACGCGGCGTGAAACGGAACGAAGCTTTCGGGCGCCTGCGATTCGGCAAATCGCAATCTCGGATTGATAGATACGGAGTCGTCACGTCAATTCCGGAGAAATTCATGTCGTTCCGATTTGCCCTCGTTCCCGCCGCGAGCTTGCTTTTGATGGCGCCGGGGATGGCCCAGACGGTTGGGCAAGCGTCTGGACAGCGCCAGGAAACGCCCGTGCATGTGCAAACGAGCTTCAATTTTTTCGTGCCCGGACCGTCCGGCGAGAGTGAGGAAGCCAAGAAATCGCGCGACAACGCACGCCGCGCGATCTACGAGATGGCGGCCCACGAATGCGATCTGCTGCGTGAGGTCCTCGCGAAGGATTGCCGTCTGGAAGCCGTGTCGAGCAACGTCGGACGGCAATTCGGCGCGCAACAGCAGGACGGCTACACCGTCAACGGCTCAATGAACTTGCAGATCACCGTGAAATAGCGCCGAGAAGCCCGGAGCGCGATGCGACCAGGTTGAATCGCCGGCGCGCTCGAGCTTTTGATCGGGCACGATTTCTGCGCAAACGCGTTCCAGGTTTGTCGCGAGAGAGAACGACTGCGCCCCAATGGGGTCGTGGCCGAAGGCCTTGCTGTTGCGGATCATGCTCTACATTTCCGCCTTCATCTGCGCGACCGCCTGCGCCATGAACTCTGCCATCCTGACGCCGATGTCCGCGTCGGTGACGGCGATGCCCTTGGCAGCCAGATCAGCCGTCACCTTGCGGATCACATTGGCGTCGCCGCCGTCCTCGAATTCCGCCGCGATCACGGTTTTGGCATAGTCACTGGCGGCTTCGGCGGATAATCCGAGCTTTTCCGCCACCCATAATCCCAACATCTTGTTGCGGCGGCCCTCGGCCCTGAATTTTGCCTCCTGATCGAGGGCGTATTTCTTCTCGAAGGCTTCCTCGCGCTTGTCGAATGTCGTCATGGTTAAGTCCCCCCTCCGGACCCGCGATGTGGGCCTCGTTGCGAGAGGCCCGTCAGATGCTTAGATAGGCTGCACGGACTGTCTAAACAATCGGCCACGAGGCCGCAGCAGAGGGCGGCCGGCAAGCGGTAAAAGTCGCCGCCCCGGAGCCGGATCGATTGTGCTGGATGGGCCAATCAGATAGGTTGGCAGAAGGTCCGGTTCTTGTTCTGTTTTCCCAGGGTTCCCGGGCTTCACGGCAGCTCCGCCGTGGTCCTGGTTCTAGTCAAGCGGAGCACACCAGATTCATGGATTTCAACAACACACGGTACATCCCAATGAGCCGTCGACGCCGCATTTATGAAGGCAAGGCCAAGGTTCTCTATGAGGGCCCCGAGCCGGGAACCCTGATCCAGCACTTCAAGGACGATGCGACCGCGTTCAACGCCAAGAAACACCAGGTGATCGAGGGCAAGGGCGTCCTCAACAACCGGATCTCGGAGTACCTGTTTCAGCACCTCAACGACATCTGGGTGCCGACCCACTTCATCCGCCGCCTCAACATGCGCGAGCAGCTGATTCGCGAGGTCGAGATCGTCCCGCTGGAGGTCGTGGTGCGCAATGTGGCAGCCGGCTCGCTGTCGCAGCGGCTCGGCATCGAGGAAGGCACGCAGCTGCCGCGCTCGATCATCGAGTTCTACTACAAGAACGACCAGCTCAACGATCCCATGGTCTCCGAAGAGCACATCACGGCCTTCGGCTGGGCGACGCCGCAGGAGATCGACGACATCATGGCGCTTGCCATCCGCGTCAACGACTTCCTCACCGGGCTGTTTCTCGGTATCGGCATCCGCCTGGTCGACTTCAAGATGGAATGCGGCCGGCTGTTCGAGAACGAGATGATGCGAATCATCGTCGCCGACGAGATATCCCCGGATTCCTGCCGGCTGTGGGACATCAAGTCGAACGAAAAGCTCGACAAGGACCGCTTCCGCCGCGATCTTGGCGGCCTGCTGGAAGCCTATACCGAGGTGGCAAAGCGGCTCGGCATCCTGATGGAGAACGAGCGGCCCGCGGGCTCGGGTCCGGTGCTGGTCAAGAGCTGAGGCTCGCGAGAGCGGCAACGGCTTGCAGGAACTTGAAGGATCGCAAGACTTGAAGGGGCAAACGTGAAAGCGCGCGTCACCGTCACGCTGAAATCCGGCATCCTCGATCCCCAGGGCAAGGCGATCGAGGGCGCGCTGAAATCGCTCGGCGTCGACGGCGTCGCCAGCGTCCGGCAGGGCAAGGTGTTCGACATCGAGCTCGCCGGCGCCGACAAGGCCAGGGCGGAGGCGGCGTTGAAGGACGCCGCCGACAAGCTGCTGGCGAATACAGTCATCGAGAATTACCGGGTCGAGGTCCTGGGCTGAGGCAGATTCGTCGATGAAATCCGTCATCCTCGTCTTTCCCGGAATCAATCGCGAGCGCGACATGGCGCGCGCGCTGAAGCTGATGTCGGGCCATGAGCCCGCGATGGTCTGGCACGCCGACACCGCGCTGCCCGAAGGCACCGACCTCGTGGTGGTGCCCGGCGGATTTTCCTATGGCGACTATCTGCGCTGTGGCGCGATCGCGGCGCGCGCGCCGGTCATGGACGCCGTGCGGGCGTTTGCCGCCAAAGGCGGCCTCGTGC
>NZ_JBAURI010000348.1:0-2356 GCF_049581145.1 Bradyrhizobium sp. | reverse complement strand
GCCATCCATTTCCACGGGATTCGCGACCCGGCCCGTGTGACTCATTGCACCCTGGACAAGCGTATCTTCGGGAACTGGGCCGGGATCCGGGCTGCGGCGTACATGTAACAACCGGCTGTTACCCGCCGAGCGAGGCGACGAGATAGGATGTTTGACCGCAACAATTTGGGCAGGTCTCGCTTCGATCGATCCCTCGCAAAGAGGCAACAGAAGCAGGAAACGACGGGAGAAAGCCAATGAATCCGAAGACGACAGCAATCGTCCTGATCGAATATCAGAACGACTTTACGACGGTGGGCGGCGTGTTCCATGACGGTGTCAAAGCCGTCATGGAGGGAAACAACATGCTGGCCAACACCGTCGACGTCGCGAACAAGGCCCGTGCTGCGGGCGCCACGGTCATGCATGCGCCGATCAGCTTTGCCGAGGGATACGGCGAACTCACCAGCCATCCCTATGGGATCCTGAAGGGCGTGGTCGACAACAAGGCCTTTCGCAAGGGATCATGGGGCGCCGCGATCGTCGACGTCCTGACGCCGCGTCCTGACGACATCGTCATCGAGGGCAAACGCGGCCTCGACGCGTTTCCCAGCACCAACCTGGATTTCATTTTGCGAAGCAAGGGCATTCAAACCGTGGTGCTGGCTGGGTTTCTGACGAATTGCTGCGTGGAATCAACCATGCGTAGCGCCTACGAACGCGGCTTCGACGTCGTGACGCTGAAGGATTGCACGGCAACGCTGAGCCAGGAGGCGCAGGACATGGCGCTGACCCACAATTTCGGGATGTTCTCCCATCCCATGAATCACGACGAGTTCTTGAAGCTTTTGGCCTGAGGCGACTAATCCGACTGCGCACTAAACTAGACCCCTCCTGGTGTGGAGGCGCGTTAGCGCCGTCTCGAACCATGAGGCCCCGCTGCGTGTTCCGGGCCTCGTCCTTCGAGACGCTCGCTTTCGCGAGCCTCAGGATGAGGGTGAAAGCTGTCATGACGCAGTCGCACTAAACCGTGCGGAGCTGTTCGGCTCGCTCACTGCGTCATCTTGCACTCTGTTCCGACCGGGAATGCGGTCGCGGCGGGGACGGTCGCCAGCACATCGAACCAGGCGTGCGGCTCCGGCAGTTCGGCCGGCGCTCTGACCTTGACGACGTAGAGATCATGCACGACGGCATGGTCGCTGGCGCGAAACTCGCCGCCATGGGCGAAGAAATCGTCGAACTTGTGCCCGTCCAGGGCACGGACGACCGCATCGGCATCCGTGGTCCCTGCGGTGCGGACCGCATTCAGCCATTGCGTCGTGGCCGAGTAATCCGCAGCCTGGGCTTCGGTCGGCCGGCGGCCGTCATGGGCCGCGGCGAAGCGGTCAGACCACGCGCGGGCTGCGGCGTCGAGATTCCAGTACCAGGGCACGGCCGCCTCCACGCCGGCATAGCCGCCCTGCACCCGGTCGACGTCCGACAGATAGAGCAGCGCCGTGGTCGTCATGGCTGGCAGCCCCAACTTCGTCACGGCCGACACGCCGGCATCGTCCTTCGCACCGGCATCGATGACCGCCACCACCTCGGGGTTCAGACCCCGCAACTCGTCGACTACGGCTGAGTAATCGCTTGTCGCGGCTGGCAAAACATAGGACTTCACGACCTGGCCGCCATGCGCCGTGATGATCGGCGTCATCGTCGCGATGCCGGCCCGGCCGAAGCCGGTATCCTCCGAGAGGAAGACCCAGCGCTTGCCATGGGATTTCTGCGCCAGATAATCGGCCGTCGTGGTTTCGATCGCCGGCAGGTCGAACGAGTAATGGTAGACGTACCGGCTGCAGGCGCCCCGGGTCAAAGCGGGTGCGGCGGAGCCGGTGCTGATCGCCAGTTTGCGCCTTTCGTTGGCGACCTTGGCCACCGCCAGCGCGATCGGCGAGTTCTGCACGTCCATCAGCAGGTCGGCACCGGCGTCATAGGCCTGCGTCGCAAGCCCCGGTGCTTCCGCGGGCTTGTTGTGGTCGTTCAAGGCGTCGACGATGATCGGTCGGCCCAGCACCGTCCCGCCGAAATCTGCGACAGCCATACGGGTGGCGTCCACTCCGCCGCGACCGGATCGCGCATCGTAGATATCGTCGTCCAGATCGGCGATCACCGTGATGTGAATCGATGCCTGATCGGCAGCGTGCGCAACGCCAACCGAGGCAGCGAGGCTGCATGTGGTGAGCAGAACGGCCCTTAATCGAGCGAGCATGAGTGTCCTTCCTTCATGAGGAAGCCATCTGCACACGTTTAATGGCAAGCGGGTGACACATGAAGAGCCGGCCCATTCACATTGGCGTTGTCCTGGATTCAACAGGTCCGCTCATCGTCGCTTCAA
>NZ_JBAURI010000347.1:0-2731 GCF_049581145.1 Bradyrhizobium sp. | reverse complement strand
CGCAGAAGCTGATCTCGATCTCGCTTGAGGGCAGTGTTGGCTGATGGTCGGCAAATGGAGAAATCTGCGATGACGAAGCTGCTGGAAATTCGCGGCCTTGAAGCCGAGATCGACGGCCGAAAGATCCTCAACGGCCTCGACCTCATCGTGAACAAGGGTGAGATTCACGCCATCATGGGTCCGAACGGCGCCGGCAAGTCGACGCTTTCCTACGTGCTGTCCGGCAAGCCCGGTTATGCGATCACCGGCGGCGAGGTCCTGTTCAATGGTGAGGATCTGTTCGCCATGGCGCCGGACGAGCGCGCGGCGAAGGGCCTGTTTCTCGCCTTCCAGTATCCGCTCGAAATTCCGGGCGTCGCCACCCTGACCTTCCTGCGCACCGCGCTCAACGCACAGCGCAAGAAACGCGGTGAGCAGGAGCTGTCCTCTCCGGACGTGCTGAAGCGGGTGCGCGAGCTGGCGAAGCAGTTGAGCATCGATCCGGAAATGCTGCGCCGGCCGTTGAACGTCGGTTTCTCCGGCGGCGAAAAGAAGCGCAACGAGACGTTGCAGATGGCGTTGCTCGAGCCGCGTCTCTGCGTGCTCGACGAGACCGATTCGGGCCTCGACATCGACGCGCTGAAGGTCGTGGCGTCCGGTGTCAACCAGCTGCGTTCGGCCGAGCGCGGCATGATCGTGATCACGCATTATCAGCGGCTGCTGGATTACATCGTGCCGGATGTCGTTCACGTGCTTTCGGCCGGCCGCATCGTGCGCACCGGCGGCAAGGAGCTCGCGCTCGAACTCGAGGCGACGGGCTACGCGCAATATCAGAACGAAGCGGCGTGACGGCCATGAACGCGGATCTTCGCCCCGTCAGGACCAAGGCTGAACTCGCTCTGGTCGACACATTCACGGCCGCTCGCCCGAATTTGCCGGGCGGCAAAGCGGTGGCGCAACTGCGCACGATTGCCTTCGAGCGGTTTGCCGCCGAAGGCCTGCCGCATGCGCGCGTCGAGGCGTGGAAATATACCGATCTGCGCCGCTTCATGCGGGAGGCGAAACCGCTCGCTGGAAAGCCGGAGGCGGCAGCAAAGGAACGCGCCCGGGATGCGGGCGCGCTGCTCGCAGGCGCCGGATTGCGGCGAGTTGTGATCGTCGACGGAAAATTCGCGGCCGACCTGTCGGACCTTGCCGATCTGGACAAGGGACTTTCCATCCAGCCGATGGTTGACGCGTTGGTTTCGGATGATCTGTTGCGGGCGCAGCGTCTGAGCCCGACGATGGCTGACGATCCGATGCTTTCGCTCAACACGGCGCTCGCAGCCGATGGGGTGGTGATCGAAATCTCGCCGGGCGCGGTTCTGACGCGGCCGATTCATCTGGTGTTCGTGACCACCGGTGAAAGCGCCGCCGCGGTTTATATCAAGTCGCAGGTGGTAATCGGATCGGGCGCACGCGCGACCGTGGTGGAGACGCACGAAGGGCCCAACGGTTCCGATTATCAGGTCAACAGCGCGCTGCAGCTGATCGTCGGCGACGACGCCGAGGTCGAACACATCAAGGTGACCCGGGAAGGCGATGCCGCCCTCCATGTCGGTACCCTGGTCACAAGTGTCGGCGCGCGGGCCAACTTCCGCGAATTTGGCTTTTCCGTCGGCGGCGCCGTCGTCCGCAACCAGTTGTTCGTCCGGCTTGCCGGGGAAGGTACCAACGCCGGCATTTACGGGGCCACCCTCCTGGCCGGCCGCCAGCACGCCGACACCACCCTTTTGGTCGATCATCTGGCGCCGAACAGCCAGAGCCGGGAGATCTTCAAATCGGTGGTCGACGACGAGGCCTGCGCGGTGTTTCAGGGCAAAATCGCGGTCCGGCCCGGAGCCCAGAAGACCGACGCCAAGATGATGGCGCGTGGACTGTTGCTGTCGGACCAGGCCGAGGTCGATTGCAAGCCGGAACTGGAAATCTTCGCCGACGACGTCCAGTGCGGGCATGGCTCGACCACGGGCGCGCTCGACGACCAGCTCAAATTCTACCTGATGGCGCGCGGCATCCCGGCCAAGCAGGCGGAAGCGCTGCTGATCCAGGCGTTCGTCGGCGAGGTCGTCGAGGCAATCGCGCAAGATGGCGTCCGCGAAGCGCTGTTGAACGCCATGACCACCTGGCTCGCGGAACGAGGCTGATCCCATGCACCCGGCGGTCAGCAACGGAAGCTACGACGTCGCACGCGTCCGCGAGGATTTTCCCATTCTCGGGATGCAGGTCTATGGCAAGCCGCTGGTCTATCTCGACAACGCGGCGTCCGCGCAGAAGCCCAAAGCGGTGCTCGACCGCATGATGCAGGCCTATACTTGCGAATACGGCAACGTTCATCGCGGCCTGCATTATCTCGCCAACGCGGCCACCGAGGCGTACGAAGGCGCGCGCGACAAGGTCGCAAAGTTCCTTGGCGCCGAGCGGCGCGAGGAGATCATTTTTACTCGCAGCGCCACCGAGGCAATCAATCTGGTGGCGCAGAGCTTCGGCCGCACCCGGATCGGTGCCGGCGACGAGATCGTGCTCTCGATCATGGAGCACCATGCCAACATCGTGCCCTGGCATTTCCTCAGGGAGCGTCAGGGCGCCGTGCTCAAATGGGCGCCGGTCGACGACGAGGGCAACTTCCTGATCGATGAATTCGAGCGGCTGTTGACCGATCGCACGAAAATGGTGGCCATCACGCAGATGTCGAACGTGCTGGGCAGCGTGGTGC
>NZ_JBAURI010000346.1:0-9243 GCF_049581145.1 Bradyrhizobium sp. | reverse complement strand
GCGCGTTGGCGTTGGCATTGGCGTCGGCGGGATTGCCGGGCGGCGTCATGCCCGGACAGGCCCCTTCGGCGCTGACCAGGTCGTCAGGCGTCACCGGCCTGTCTGGCGTCAGCGGCGGCGAGTCGATCGAGACATTCCTGATGAACAACCGGCCGGAACGCGAGAACCATTCCGCGTCTGTCGACAGCAGATCGGATGCGCCGGAGCAGCCCGCGATGGTCGGAGCAAGCACCAGCAGCGCCAATAGCCGTTTCCGAAGATGGGTGTTGTCTCGCACGATAAACTGCTTCCCCAAACCGGCCCCCAACTGACGTTCCGACCATCACTTTGCGGCACCAACGTGGCTGGGCATGCGCCACACCGGGAACCTACCGAAAATCATCGATCAGCGTGGGGAACAGGACAGGCAACTTCCTTAGTCCCGGCGCCGCCAGCGGCCATGCTCGTCGGCCTGCCAATAGGTGACATCAAAGCCCCGCGCTTTGCAATCCGTCCAGGCCGACCGGGCGGCGGCAAGCGCCTCGGGTTCGTCGCCGTTGAAGACCAGAACCAGGCGCTCATACTGGTCCGAATCCGGCGGCAGTGCGGCGTTGTCCACCAGAAACCTGACCTTGGCGCCATTCGGATTGCCCTCTTCCACCGCCAGCACGATCGGCTGATCGGCCACATCGGCTACCCGCCAGGTGGCGTGGGGAAGGAATGAATCTTCGCGATAAGTCCACAAATGCGCGTCCAGCGCATCCGTGCGCTCCGGTGAGGTCGATTGCACGACCACCCGCCAGCCGCGCTCCAGCGACTTCTCAAGCAACGGCGGCAAGACGCTTTCCAGCGAGATGTTTTGCAGATGATAGAACAGAATTTCCGTCATTTTTCGTAGTAGTCCGCAATTAGCCGGTCCAACAGGCGAACGCCGTAGCCCGAGCCCCAGCTCTGATTGATCTCGGTTTTCGGCGCGCCCATCGCGGTTCCCGCGATGTCGATATGCGCCCAGGGTGTGTTGTCAACGAAGCGCCGCAGGAATTGCGCGGCCGTGATCGAACCGCCATGCCGGCCGCCGGTATTTTTCATGTCGGCAAATTGCGAATCGATCAGCTTGTCGTATTCGGGTCCCAGCGGCATGCGCCAGACCCGCTCGCCGGTTTCCAATCCGACCTTGTGCAGGCGCTCGGCGAGTTCATCATTATTGGAGAACAGTCCGGCATATTCGGTGCCGAGCGCCACCACGATCGCACCGGTCAGGGTGGCGAGATCGATCATGAATTTCGGCTTGAATTTCTTCGCCACGTGCCAGAGCACGTCCGCCAGCACCAGACGGCCTTCGGCATCGGTGTTGATGATCTCGATGGTTTGGCCCGACATCGAGGTGACGATATCGCCGGGCCGTTGCGCGTTGCCGTCGGGCATGTTTTCGACCAGACCGATGGCACCGACCGCGTTGACGTGGGCTTTGCGGGCCGCGAGCGCATGCATCAGGCCCACCACGCAGGCGGCGCCGCCCATGTCGCCCTTCATATCCTCCATGCTGCCCGACGGCTTGATCGAAATACCGCCGGTATCGAAGCAGACCCCCTTCCCGACAAAAGCCACCGGCGCCTCGCCGCGCTTTCCTCCGTTCCAGCGCATGATCACGGCACGGCCCGGCCGCGCCGAGCCCTGGGCGACGCCGAGCAGCGCGCCCATCCCGAGTTTCGTCATCGCCTTGACGTCGAGAATCTCGACCTGGACATCGAGCTTGTCGAGCTCGGCGGCCCGCCGGGCGAACTCCTCAGGGTACAACACGTTAGGCGGCTCATTCACGAGGTCGCGCGCCATGACGATGCCATCGACGACATGGGCGACGGGGGCGAACGCCTTGCGCGCCGCGGCCACGTCCTCGACCGCCAGCGAAACGTCGGCATTCAACGCGCCGTCGTCACCGTCGGCCTTCTTGGTTTTGTAGCGATCGAATCGGTAGGCGCGCAGCCTGATTCCGGATGCCATCGCCGCGGCTTGGCCGGGATCCATCGGGTTGTCGGGCAGTTCCGCAATCACGGTTACGGCTTCGCTGCCCGAGTTCAGTTTGCCGGCCAAGGCGCCGCCGAATTTCAGGAAATCCTTCTCCTTGAGCTCCGAGGGCCTGCCGGTCCCGATCACGATCAAGCGATGAATCTTGATTCCTTCGGGCTCCAGAATGTCGAGCGTTGAACCGCCCTTTCCCTTGAACTGGTTGGTCGCCGCCGCGCGCTTGACCAGCGCAGCCACCGGCCCTAGGGCTTTGCGGGCAACAGGCCCGAATTTCAACGTATCGTCGCAAAAGACCGCCAAAATACCGCGGGGCGCTGCGGAAAATGGGACGAAGCCGACCTTGACGGCATCGGGCATTGAAATCCTCCAAGATTTGGCTGTCGAGATTTGGCTGTCGAAGAGTTGGCTGTCGCGTGCCGCGGGTAGGCTTCAGGTGCTGCTCGGCCACTCGTTTTTGTGCAAAGAGGCCCTGATTCCGAACATTATGACCTGCCGCCCCCCGCTGCCAAGCATCCGCGTGGCCGCCCAGCCACATTGGATGAAATATTAACCATATATTGGGGGTGCCACGGCTCAGCCATTTTGTTGGGAGATCAACGAGATGCTATTGAGAGAATGGCGGCGGGGCAAATGGCGACTCGACCGAAGGGGGACCCCTCATCCGAGGGGTTGGTCGCGGTGGCCATCCCGGCGTGGCGGGCGGGAATCGTGCGGTAACGATGGGGTCGATCGACAAGTATATCTTCCGCACGACGCTTGCGTCGTTTGCGCTGGTCCTGGTCAGCCTGACGGGCGTGATCTGGATTACGCAGGCGTTGCGCGGCATCGACCTGATGACCAGCCAGGGTCAGACCATCCTCACTTTTCTCGGGGTGACCAGCCTGGTGATTCCGGCGCTGGTCCTGATCATCTCGCCAATCGCCCTGATGATCGCGATCTCGCACACGCTGAACAAGCTTGCGACCGATTCCGAGATCATCGTGATGAACGCCGCGGGCTTTTCGCCGTTCCGGCTGTTTCGTCCGTTCTTCTACGCCACCTGCGTGGTGGCGCTGCTGGTCGCCTTCATCTCGGCCTACCTCGCTCCGGACGGCCTGCGCCGCCTGAAGCAATGGGATGCCGAAATCACCGCGGACGTGCTCGCCAACATTCTGCAGCCCGGACGTTTTGCCCAGCTTGACCAGAACCTGACGATCCGCATTCGCGAGCGGCAGCCGGGCGGACTTCTGGTCGGCATCTTCATCGATGACCGGCGCGACCCCAACGAACGGGTCAGCATCGTCGCCGATCATGGTACCGTGGTGAAGAACGGCGACGGATCCTTCCTGGTTCTCGAGGAAGGCAATCTCGAGCGCTTCGAAGTGGGCAAGCGCGATCCGGCGCTGGTCGCGTTCGACCGTTACGCGTTCGACATGTCGAAATTCTCCAATCAGGGCCACGACGTGACCTTGGGGATCCGAGAACGTTATCTCTGGGAGCTGCTCGCCCCCGCGGAGGACGATCCGATCTACAAGCAGATCCCCGGACAGTTTCGCGCCGAACTGCATGACCGCTTCATGGCGCCGATCTATCCGTTCGCGTTCGCCGCCCTCACCTTCGCCTTCCTCGGCGCCCCCCGCACCACGCGCCAGAGCCGGAATTTTTCCATCGGCGCCTCGATTTTCGCCGTGTTCGGGCTGCGCATGGCCGGCTTCGCCTGCTCGGTCATGACGGTGACATCGCCGCTTGCCGCGCTCGTTCAGTATCTCTTGCTGCTGGCTGCGGTTGCAATAGGCCTCTGGACCATCATCGGCGGCATCGTGCTGGAGCCGCCGCCCGCGCTGCTCGAGGCGATCAACCGATCGAACGCGCGTCTGGCACGGCTGTTCGGACGGCGGACCGCCACCGCATGAGCATGATGTCCAATACGCTCGGACGTTATTTCGCCGGCCGCTTCGTGGTTTCGGCGCTCAGCGTGTTCGCGGGCATCTTCCTCCTGCTCGTGCTGGTCGATTATATCGAGATGGTGCGCAAGACCTCCGGAATTGCGTCCGCGTCCGCCATCATGGTGGCGGAGACGTCGCTGTTTCGCGTGCCGCAGCTGCTCGAGAAAATGATGCCGTTTTGCGTCCTGATCGGCGCGATGACCTGCTACCTGGCGTTGTCGCGGCGCCTCGAACTGGTGGTTGCGCGCGCGGCCGGCGTATCGGCCTGGCAGTTCATTGCGCCCGCTCTCGCGAGCGCCATCCTGCTCGGCGTGCTGGCAACGACGGCATACAATCCGATGTCGGCCAACCTCAGCGAGCTTTCCAAGCGCATGGAAGCGCAGATCATGGGCTCGGCGCCGGGCGGCGGCGTCCAGGATGCGTCCGGTTTCTGGCTCAATCAGGTCAACAGCGATGGCCAGGTCATCATCAATGCCGCCCGCAGCGAGCAGCAGGGCGTCCGCCTGACCGGGCTGACGCTGTTCCGATTCGATACGGAAAACCGTTTCAAGGAGCGGATCGAAGCGCGCGAGGCCACGCTTGAAGACGGCCATTGGCTGTTCAAGTCCGCGCGACGTTATGCGCTTGATTCGCCTCCGGTCGATCAGGACAGTTTCGAACTCCCGACCAGTCTGACGCCGGCGCAGGTTCGCAACAGTTTTTCGACGCCGGAGACTGTGTCTTTCTGGCAACTTCCGAGCTACATCCGGTCATCGGAAAGCTCTGGATTTGCGACGGCTGGCTACCGACTGCAATACGATAAGCTTCTGGCACAGCCGTTTTTGCTGGCTGCTATGGTCATGCTGGCGGCTTCCGTGTCGTTGCGTTTCTTCCGGATGGGCGGCGTGCAAAAGATGGTTTTGAGTGGCGTGGGCGCAGGCTTTCTGCTCTACGTTCTGTCGAAAGTAACCGAAGATTTGAGCAAGGCTGAGTTGATGTATCCGATCGCTGCGGCGTGGCTTCCCGTGTTGGTGGGCGGCCTCACCGGGTTTTTGGCCTTGCTGTATCAGGAGGACGGTTAGTGGCCCTGTTTGCCGCCCTCCATAGACGCTTGCCTGGGTTGGCGCGGCGCACTGCCCTGCGCCGGCATGGCTGGTTTATGGCTGTTGCCAGGCCCCTGATCGGGGTGACGGTTGCCCTGCTGATCGCCGGCGCGGCCGATCTTGCCGTGACGGCTCCCGCCGCTGCGCAGGGCTTCACCTTCAATCCGCAAGCGCCCCGCCCGGCGCGGCCGCGCGTTCCCAATGACGGGCAGATGCTCGTGCAGGCGGTTGAGGTCGATTACGACTACAACAATGCGCGCGTGTCGGCGGTCGGCAACGTGCAACTCTACTACAACGGCACCAGTGTCGAAGCCGACAAGGTCATCTACGACCAGAAGACCAAGCGGCTACATGCCGAAGGCAACATCCGCATGACGGATGCCGACGGCAAGATCACCTATGCCGACCTCATGGATCTGAGCGACGACTATCGCGACGGATTCGTCGATTCACTGCGCGTCGACACCGAGGACCAGACGCGAATGGCCGCGACCCGCGCCGATCGCTCGAGCGGCAATTACACCGTGTTCGAGAATGGTGTGTACACCGCCTGCGCGCCGTGCAGGGACGATCCGAAGAAACCGCCGCTGTGGCAGGTCAAGGGCATGCGCATCATCCACGACCAAGTGGACAAGATGCTGTATTTCGAGACCGCGCAGCTCGAGTTCTTCGGCGTTCCGGTGGCCTATCTGCCGTATTTTTCGACCCCGGATCCGACGGTCAAACGCAAGTCGGGATTCCTGATGGCGGCGCCGAGCGAGAGTTCGATCTACGGGTATGGCCTCGAAATTCCGTATTATTGGGCGATCGCGCCCGACATGGACGCGACCTTCGCGCCGCGGATCACGAGTACGCAAGGCTTGCTGCTGCAGGCCGAATTCCGGCAGCGCCTGCTCGACGGCGCCTACCAGATCCGCGCCTACGGCATCGATCAACTCAATCCGAATAACCTCGCCGGTCAGCCCGGCGACCGGCAATTGCGGGGCGGCATCGAAACCAAGGGGCAGTTCGCGCTAAACGACAAATGGGTCTGGGGCTGGGACGGCGTCGCTCTGTCAGATTACACGTTCATGTCCGACTACCAGCTGTCCATGTACAAGGACCCGATGGCAGCCTTCATGAACCTGCCTACGGAAGCGATTTCCCAGCTCTACCTGACTGGTGTCGGCAATCGCAGCTACTTCGATGCGCGCACCATGTACTTCCTGAGCTTCTCGGGCAACCAGCAACAGGTCCCGGTCGTCTATCCGGTGATCGACTATTCGAACGTCTTCAACTATCCGATCATGGGTGGCGAGGTCAGCTACAAGACGAATTTCACCAACCTGACGCGCAATGACGCCGTGTTCGATCCGATCACGACGACGGCCAACACCAATTCGCTGTGCACGACCGCCTCCGCCGACCCGATGGCGCGGATTCCGACGCAGTGCCTGCTGCGCGGCATGCCGGGGACCTATACAAGGCTCTCGGTCGAGGGTGACTGGCGGCGGTCGTTCACGGATTCTGCGGGTGAGATCTGGACGCCGTTCGCGAGCCTGCGCGCCGATGCGATCAACGCCGACATCTCGAACCAGCCGGGCGTGGCCAACTTCCTGCCGGTCGGCGACACCCAGGCGCTGCGGGTGATGCCGACCGTCGGCCTCGAATATCGCTATCCCTTCATCAACGTTCAGCCCTGGGGCTCGACGACGATCGAGCCGATCGCACAGATCATCATTCGTCCCAACGAAAGCTATGCCGGCAAGCTCCCCAACGAAGACGCGCAAAGCCTGGTTTTCGACACCAGCAACCTGTTCGACGTCGACAAGTTCTCCGGCTACGACCGTGTCGAAGGCGGCGGCCGCGCCAATGTCGGCGTTCAGTCCACCACGCAATTCGACCATGGCGGCGCCGTCAAGGTCATGTTCGGGCAATCCTATCAGCTGTTCGGCCTGAACTCGTTCGCGGTTCAGGACGTCACCAACACCGGCGTCGATTCGGGCCTCGCGACGCCTGCGTCGGATTACGTGAGCAGCGTCGAGTATTCACCGAACCGCACCTATACCTTCAGCGTGCGCTCGCGCTTCGACGAGGCGACCTTCAACGTCCAGCGCTTCGAGGCCGAAGCCAGGGCGAATTTCGATCGCTGGTCGGTCAGCCTGCTATATGGCGACTACGCTGCGCAGCCCGACCTTGGCTACCTGACCCGTCGCGAAGGGTTGCTGGGCACCGGCTCGGTCAAGATCGCCGCCAATTGGGTCGTCTCGGGAGGCGCCCGCTGGGATCTGGTATCGAACCAGATCAACCAGTATATTATCGGTGCCGGCTACGTGGATGATTGCTTCGTCCTCGCCGCCAACTATGTGACGTCCTACAGCTACGCGACGAGCACCCTGCCGCCCACGCTCAGTCACGCGTACATGCTGCAGATCGGTTTGCGAACGCTGGCCACCTCGCAAGTTGCCATTCCGTAGCCGCGGAGGGCTCCGCTTCGAGGATTCGGAAAGTAGAGCGGGCCCTCCCCGCGTCAGCGGTGTACCGGCGCGACGCAGGCTTTAATTCGGATCGGTCGAACTGGCGAAGATGATCATGAGCAACAGGTTTTCTCGCAGGTTTCCTCGCAGATTTCCTTGCGGCTTCTGCCGCGGCCTTCGGATTCTGGTCGTGGGTTTTGTCGCTGCCATGCTATTGCCGGCCGCGATTCCGCCGCTGCGCGCGCAAACGGTCGCCGTGATGGTCAACGGCGAACCGGTCACGGATTACGATATCGAACAGCGCAGCAAGCTCGACCTGCTGAGCACGCACAAGCCGCCCGTCCGCCAGGACGTGATCAATGAACTGATCGACGAGAAGCTCAAGATCAGGGAAGCCAAGAAATTCGGCGTTGATCCGACCGGCTCGGATATCGATCAGGCGTACTCTGAAATGAGTACGCGGATGCGAATCACGCCGGACCAGTTGACGAAATCGCTCGAGAGCCAGGGCATCCGCCCCGACACGCTGAAGGCCCGGATCAAGGCCGACATGGTCTGGACCAGCCTGGTGCGCGGACGCTACAAAGAGCGGCTGCAGGTCGGCGAGACGGACGTCAACAATGCCGTGCAGGCCGAGGGCGGCGACGCGCCGCAGCAGACCGACGCGCTCGAATACAAGATGCAGCCGATCGTCCTGATCATGCCGCGCGGATCGACGCCACAGCTGGTGGAAGCCCGCCAGAAGGAGGCCGAGGCCCTGCGCGGCCGGATCCAGACCTGCGACGAGGCGAATGCCTATTTCAAGACGCTGCCAAACGCCGCGATCCGCGATCCGGTAACCAAGACGTCCGCCGACATCCCTCCCGTGCTGCGCAAACTGCTCGATGACACCCCGATCGGCCATCTGACCCCGCCGGAAGTCACCAAACAGGGAATCGAAATGGTGGTGCTATGCGGGCGAAAGCCGACCACCGTCGATACGCCGAAACGAAAAGAAGCGCGGGACAAGCTCTTTGCCCAGAAATTCCAGACGACTTCGCAAAACTACCTGCAGGAAATTCGCAAAGAGGCGATGATCGAGTATCGTTGACGCATGGCAAAGCCCCTCGCGCTGACACTGGGCGAACCCGCAGGCATCGGGCCCGATATCACGATCTTGGCTTGGCTGCGCAGGGAAGAATTGAAGCTACCGGCGTTTTATCTGCGCGGCGATTGCGATTTTCTCCGACGACGCGCCAAGGCGCTCGGCCTCGACCTCGAATTTGCCGAGGTCAGCGCCGAGCATGCCGGCCCGGCATTCGCCGATGCTTTGCCGGTGGTTTCGACCGGCCACGCCGCAACCGCCGAGCCTGGCCGGCCCGACGACAACAGTGCTACGGCGGCTCTCGCCTCGATCCGGCTCGCGGTAGACGACGTCGTCAAGGGGCGCGCCAGCGCCATCGTCACCAATCCGATTGCCAAGAGCGTGCTCTATCGCGCGGGCTTTCGCCATCCCGGTCACACCGAGTTTCTCGCCGAGCTTGCCGTCACCAACGGGCAAGTTCCGCAGCCCGTCATGATGCTGTGGTCGCCGGTCCTTGCCGTCGTGCCCGTCACCATCCACGTCGCGTTGCGCGAGGCGATCGGGCAATTGTCGACCGATCTGATCGTCAGCACGGCACGCATCGTGGCGGCGGCACTGAGGAGCCGCTTCGGCCTCGCGCATCCCCGGCTTGCCCTCTCCGGCCTCAACCCGCATGCCGGCGAGGACGGCTCACTCGGCACGGAGGATCAGGC
>NZ_JBAURI010000345.1:0-3692 GCF_049581145.1 Bradyrhizobium sp. | reverse complement strand
TCTCCCTGCAGGGCCATCGCGTCCGGCGGGCGCGTTGCCATGTGGCTCGGCCCGGACGAATGGCTGCTGCTTGCGGAGGACGAGGAGCCCGCGGGGCTGATGGCGGAGCTGGAAGCCGTGCTCGGCGAGGAGCCGCACAGCCTCGTCGACGCCTCACATCGACAGGTCGGCCTCATGCTGGAAGGACGCGGCGCATCGCGGCTGCTCAGCGCCGGATGCCCGCTGGACCTGCACGCCGATGCATTTCCGCCGGGAATGGTTACGCGGACGCTGCTGGCGAAGGCCGACATCGTGCTGTGGCGCTGCTCCGCTCCGGCATTCAGGCTCGAGGTCTGGCGCTCCTTTGCGGACTACGTCGTCGCGCTGCTCGCCGAAGCCGCGCGCGGCCTGCCGGAGTACTGATCGCGGCTACATTCATCCAACCAGCAATGAAGGACGAGGCGGGCACACTGGCGAACGAGCTTCTTGACGAGTCGATCGTGATCGACGGCCTGATCGTATCGAATTTCGGCCGGTCCGTGTTCGAGGACATGCGGCGCGGCGGGCTGACGGCGGCCAACTGCACCTGCTGTGTCTGGGAGAACTTCACCGCGACGATGAACAATGTGGTGCGCTGGAAGGGCTGGCTGCGCGACAATGCGGATCTGCTGCGCCAGGTCCGCACCACCGGCGACATCCTGCAGGCCAAGCAGGAAGGGCGCACCGGCATCATCCTGGGCTGGCAGAACCTGACCGGGATCGAGGACCAGATCGGCTATCTGGAGATCTTCAAGCAGCTCGGCGTCGGCATCATGCAGATCGCCTACAACACGCAGAATCTGGTCGGGACCGGCTGCTACGAAAAGCATGATGGCGGCTTGTCCGATTTCGGCCATGACGTCATCGCCGAGATGAACCGGCTCGGCATTCTCTGCGATCTTTCCCATGTCGGCCCGCAGACCAGCACCGACGTTATCCTGGCCTCGAAACAGCCGGTGGCCTATTCGCACTGCCTGCCGGCCGGCCTCAAGGCGCATCCGCGCAACAAGACCGACGAGCAGCTCAGATTCATCGCCGATCGCGGGGGCTTCGTCGGCGTCACCATGTTCCCGCCGTTCCTGAAGCGTGGTGTCGAGGCTGATGTAGACGATTATATCGAGGCCATCGACTACGTGATCAATATCTGCGGCGAGGATATCGTCGGCATCGGCACTGACTTTACGCAGGGCTACGGCCAGGAGTTCTTCGACTGGATCACCCATGACAAGGGCTACGGCCGGCGCTTGACCAATTTTGGCGACGTGATCAATCCGGAGGGGATGCGGACTATCGGCGAGTGGCCGAACCTCACGGCGGCGATGCAGCGCCGCGGCTGGAGCGAGTCCCGCATCACGAAGGTAGTCGGCGACAATTGGCTGCGGCTTCTCAGGACGGTCTGGGGCGCATAGAATGCAGCGAAGCTGCCTGACAGGCAGGGGACAGCCGAGCTACCTCGGAGATGAAATGACGCAGGCGGCCGAAGAGGACTTGCTGAACCTGCTGGACGCGCATGGCATCGCGGTGGCAATGCACCGGCATCCGCCGGTTCATACCGTTGAGGAATCCCGCACGCTGCGCGGCGAGATCGCGGGCGCGCACACCAAGAACCTGTTCGTGCGGGACAGCAAGAAGCGCTTCTTCCTGCTGGTTCTCGACGAGGATCGCAAGGTGAACCTGAAGGCGTTGGCCGCGCGAATCGGCGCCCGTGGCGGGCTGTCGTTCGGCTCGGCCGAGGCGTTGTACGAGAAACTCGGCATCCGGCCGGGGTCGGTTTCGGTCTTCGCGCTGATCAATGACAAGGCAGGCGACGTTACCGTCGTGCTCGACGAGGAACTGCGAAAGGCCGCGACCATCAACGGTCATCCGCTGGGCAACGAGGCCACCATCTGCGTGTCGCCCGACGGTATCGATCGCTTCCTGATCGCGGTCGATCACCCCGCGCAGTGGCTCGATCTCGCGACGGCCGAATGAACCAACGGATGCCCTTTCGGCTCAATTGAATGCGCGGGGAGTGGATGTGTCGTCGTGCAGTTGCGCGCCCCGTCCCTGGTTGCGGAGGCTCGATGGCGCATGGCCGAAGCAGGCGCGGAAGACGCGGGCAAAATGCGCGCCGTCGGCAAATCCGGTCTGCGCCGCGACATCGACGATGCTGCGATCGGTCCTTTGCAGCAGCCAGCGCCCATAGTCGAGGCGCATCCGGCGATAGCATTCCGCCGGCGACAGCTTCAATGCCTCACGAAAAAGGCGGTCGAGCTGGCGGGTGCTGACGCCGACGCGTCCGGCGATCTCGGCGATCGCCAGCGGATGCGTCAGGTTCTGCTCCATCAGAAGGCTGGCGCGCCGGACCCGCTGGTCGCGCGTATCGCGCGCCAGATGTGGCGTCGGCTGTGGCGCGGTTTCCGTCCGCTGCCGGTCGAGCTGCAGCACGTTCAGCGCCTTGCGCGCCGCGGCCGATCCGACGTGGCGGTCGACCAGGGTCGCGGCGAGGTCGAGCACGCCGGTGCCGCCGGCGCAGGTGATGCGGTCGCCGTCGATCGCAAACAGGCGATCGGTCATTGGCGCCTCGCCGAATTCGTCGATGAAGTCCTGGCGATGATACCAGCTGACGCAGGCGGCCCGGCCGTCGAGCAGGCCGAGGCGCTTCAGCACGAAGGAGCCGGTGCACACGCCGATCAGCGGCGTGCCGGCCCCGGCCGCCCGCTGCAGCCACGCTTGCGTCCTCGGGTCGATCTGCGGTCCCTGATGCAGCAGGCCGCCGACCACGACGACATAATGAAAGTCGGTGGGATCGCCGAGACCGGCGTCGGGCGTGAGCGCGATGCCGCAGCTCGCAGGCACGCTGCTTCCCGTCGCCGACATCACGCGCCAGCGGCAGAGGATCTGCCGCGAGCGATCGCCGTCATCCGCGGCCAATCGCAGTGCGTCGATGAAATTCGAGAACGCGGTCAGCGTGAAACGATTGGCGAGAATGAAGCCGACATTGAGCCGGACCACGGCATCGGCCGCCTCGCTCCGTGATCCCCCCTTGCGCGCCGGCTTTGCCATGTCTCGACCCCCTGTATCGCTTCTTGTTGTCGATCCTATGCGGCCGGGACGTCCTGGAGAATGGCACCGGCGGATGGTTTCCAGGTGACATGAAGCCTGTCGCCTGGGGCGTACACGCCGTCGGCATCGCCGCGGACCGACAGTGGCGTGCCGTCCTCCAGCCGCACAGCATAGTCGACGAACGAGCCGCGATAGGTCAGCGCCTCCACAGCGACCGGCGCCGTATTGATAGGCGCCTCCGCCGGGACCGGCCGCAGCGACAGGTGCTCGGACCGTAGCGCCAGCATGCTGGGGCCGGCCGGTTCCGTCGCACGATCGATCTGGATCGGAAGGCCGCTCTTGAGCACAGCGCCCGCCGGGCCAATGGTGAATGGAATCAGGTTCGAGAAGCCCATGAAGTCCGCCGCGAAGGCGGAAGCGGGACGCTCGAAGATGTCGCGCGGGCTGCCGATCTGCTCGATGCGGCCGGCGTTCATCAACACCAGCCGGTCGGACACGCTGAGCGCCTCGTCCTGATCATGGGTGACGAAGATCGTGGTGAGATCAAGGCCCTTCTGCAATTGCCGGATCTCGATCTTCATTTCATTGCGCAGCTTGGCGTCGAGGTTCGACAGCGGCTCGTCGAGCAG
>NZ_JBAURI010000344.1:0-7801 GCF_049581145.1 Bradyrhizobium sp. | reverse complement strand
GGCTAACGTTGAGCGGTGATAGTCGCCGAAGCACAGGAGAGCTGCTTCATGTTTACGTATGAAACCGCCGACCAGAAGGAAGTCCGGCGTTTCCGTATCGCGCAATTCAATGGCAGAATGGCGACGGTCAAATCGGGCGATTCGACCATCACAGGCATTGTGAGATCGGTGATGGAAAAGGAATCGAGCATTCCACCGCGCTGGACCATCACGATCATTCCGAGCCAGCCCAAGGCGAAAGCTGCCAGCTTGCGTCCGGCGCCGCGCATCCGCCCGTTCGCGGAAGACTATTTCTGAGCGCGCGTCGCGGCGGAACCGCCGCACCAAAAACGGCACTTGAATTTTCGAGCGCCGGACTGAATGCGTCTGATAATCAAAGAACTCTCGGCGCGCTGCCGAGCTCGATGAGAGCGCTGGATCGGCCAGTTCGTGCGCCGGCCTTCCGCTCCGTCCGGTGACATCAATCCGCCGATACGGCCTTCAATCGGCCCTTGCGCCAATCCTGGCGTGTCACTCTTCTCAATATGCGTAAGCCCGGTCTCGAACCGGGCCCTCGCGCCGCGCATTTGCCGGGCTCATCCTTCGGGGTCACTCGCTTGCGCATGTTCGTCGGGGGCGAGGAATAGAGCCGTTCATCGCCGAACGGGACCAAAACCCGGCTCGGAAAAGCGGCTGCCGGCTTTCGTTCGCGGACGAAAGCGGCAGGCGTTTGCGTGGAGATCATGCTTCGGTCAAGTACCCGGCCTGCGCCGGTTATTGAACCTCATCCCATCGCGCGCCAGTCGACCGGATGCAGCAGCGCGGCACGCACCAGTTCCGCAGTGTTGCGTGCACCCAGCTTTCGCATCGCTTCGGCACGGTGGCTTTCGAAAGTCCGCGGACTGATCTTCATCCTCATCGCGCCTTGCTTGTTCGAAAAGCCTTCACTGATCAGGCTCAGGACCTCGCGCTCGCGCCGGGTCAGAGGCTTGTGGCTCGCCTCCGACGAAACCATCACTCCGGGCGCACGCTCGCTCTCCCTGTGCCGCCGCGGGCCTCCCTGGCCGTCGCCTTTGCCATCCGGCGCGGAAACAGCTTCCGAAGCGCCGCCGATCTCCTTGACCAACGCGCAAACCCGCTCGGTCTGCAGCATGGCGTTCTCGATCACCTTCTGCAGATAGTCGCGATCGCCGGCGCTCTGCCCAAATTGATGACTGTGCTGCTTGATCTCACCCATGTAGAGGAGGAGCGCCGTCAACGGTCCATTGAGTCGACGCGCGATCGTGACACCAGCTTCATCGATCGCCTGCGCTCTCACAGCGGACGATCGGGCGACCTGCGGGTCTTCGGCGAGACGATTGCTCTCGCTCCAGTCCGAACAAGGCGGATCGACGATGAGGTTCTCGCGCTGCGTCATATCCGCTATTTAACGGGCGTCGACCTGTTCGAGAGTTAACTTTTCTGCCCGTAAGACTACGGCAATTTTCGTTCAATTCGAGGGCCAAAACGCGGTTCTACGCGTTGAAATTGCATTTGAACCGCGTTCAACGCCCATGAGTTGTAGAAAGTTAAAGACTTCCCCGTCGTTCTACGGAGAACGAGGCGCAGGTAGGGACCGCCGCTACCATGAAACCGTCGACCAGCTCCTCGATTTCTTAATCGGACGAGAACTGTTTTCATGGTTCCCTCATCCGATATCCGCCGACCAAAGCGGATGGATTTTGCTGGAATGGACTCGCGGAAAATAACGCGCAATGGCGCAAGTCGACCGCATATGGGATTTTCTCCGGCGGCTGTCGCCTGTGACGCGCAGCTGCCTGCTCACCGAGCTTGAGCGACTGGAAGTCGGCGGCGTGGAAATGGCCGGCTTCGCGGAAATCCAGGCGCGGCTGCGCGCGGAGTTTCGCAAGGACGGATCGACCCAGACCCGCGCCCAGAATCCGTCGCGATATTTCTTCGCGCCTGTTGAGCCGCTGCTCATCGACGGCGCGCCGGAACATGCCAATGCCGGCCGGATCCCGCGGGTTTCGCTCACCCCGATCTGGGAGTGGATCTGCCGCGACCTGCTGCCGACCATGGCGCGTGACTTCATCGCGCAGATGACCGGCCTGATTGCCGCCGACAAACAGAAGGAGGCCCAGCAAGTCGCCTCTGCGTTCCAGACCAAGGTCGTCAAATACCTCGAGAGCACCCTCGGGTCACCCGACGCCGCCGACCAGACCCGCGCCAGACTTGCCACTTATACCGCCTCGCGCTTCGTTTACGAAGACCTCGTCAAGATCATGTGCGCGATGCGCGCCCGCGACGCGCTGGCCAAGTTCGACACTGCGTTGCCGAAAAAGATCCTGAAATTCGATGATGCGACCGCGCACAAGATCACTCAGCGTCTCGACGCCTTCGCCAAGCAGCACGCCGACGCCGTTCCCTTTGCCATTGCGCTGGTCGCCGGTCGGCTCAAGACACCCTGGCAAGTGATGCGGCTTGCGACCAAGAACGCTCGCAGCAAGAAAGCCGTCGACGTCGCCGCCGTGCCCTACGCGGTCGCAGTCTCGATGGTGCTGGACCGGCTTGAGGATCATCGCGCGGCGTTGCGTATTGCGCTCAGGCACAACCGGGTGCTGGTCGCCAAGGATTTGCTGGCCGACATCTACGATAGCGAATACGCGCTCCGCGTCCGCATCGATCGGCTCGACGACGTCGAATGGGGCGTGCGGCTTCGCAGTCTGATGAACTCGATCGCGGCTCTGGTGGAGGCCGAGATCAACCGGTTCCCCGACGAGGTCGGCCACGTGCTTGGATCGCGGCGGCTGCGCAGCTATCAATCGCTGTCCGGACGGCTGACCTATCTGAGCTGGAAGGCGCGCGATGCCATCAACGACGGCGCGGCCTTCTGCAAGAAGCTCATCACGGCGGCCTGACGCGGCCGCGCCCCGGCGACTGGGTTCGCCACTCACGCAAACGGCTTTGGCCGAGTTCCGGCTGGATTCGTTCAGTTCCTCGGCAGTTTTCCGGCTGCACACCGAACGCGATCGCCAGGAAGCGGTCCGGGTCACGAACCCGATTTACATACGCAGCGATCCGCGTTCGCTGCACCCGCGGCCGATCGCGAGATCGCAACCGTCCGGGTAACCAAACGGCGGCCAATGGGCGGTGAAGATCAAGTCGCGGTGAATTGTCGGCCAGCGCCATCAAACTGCGATCAAGACCGTGTATGGTTTTTGCGCTATGGCGGCTTGATGAACTGGAGGACGATCGCGATGGTACGAGCAAGAGGTCTGTTGATGGTGCTAGCGGTGCTGGCTTTCGCGGCGATGTTCAATTCGGACAGCATCGCGCAGACGGCCCCGACCAACACCGCGACGCCGACTCCGGACAATGCGGTCCTGCTCACGGTGTTCTTCAAGCACGACGAGTCGCGGCCGCTCGGCGAGCTCAACGCGCAGCTCGAGAAGCAGGGCTTCTACAAGGCCTTTCCGCCGCCAGGCGTCGAGGTCGTCAGTTGGTACGTGATGATGGGCATCGGCCAGGTCATCACCTTGCGCCTGCCGGCGTCGCGACTGCGCGAGGTCAACCGCATTCTCGAGACCACGGCCTGGGGCGCCTACCACACCGAATTCTATCCGACCTACGACTACAAGGCGGTTGGCCTCGCCAGCCACGACAAGGCGTAGTAGTTTCGGCAGGGCTGGAGCCACCTAGGCCATGATGTCCGGCCGACGGGCTAGTCGCGCTGGATCAACCCCATCAGATTTGCCCGACATCATGCGAGTACAAGGCATGTATGAGTTCTCATTGCCCGACCCGGACCCGACCTGGTCCGCGTCGGCCTGCGCTCGCGCGTTCCCGATTCCTGCGCCAACAACGACAAGGGACGTGAAGGCCGACCTGTCGTGAATTACTACGAACGCAACAGCTTTCCCGCAGCCTGAAATCATCTCGTAGCAAGGCAACGCTATTTCGCGGCAGAGCGAAGCGGCGAGCCGAAACCGGCCGACTCCCTCCGCCGAGACGCTCGCGCGGAATTGTCCGCGTCATCCATGGAAAATTTCATGATGCGAACAATTGTTTTGGCTTTCGCTCTGCTGCTGCTTGCCGGCGAACATCGCGCGGGCGCCGAATCCACGGTTTCGCGCGGCGCCTATCTCGTCAACACAATCCTGGCCTGCGGCAATTGCCATACCCCACGCGATGCCGACGGCGGGCTGATCCGCGACAGGGCGTTGTCAGGAGGCCTGACCATTACGACGCCGACATTCACCGCCACGGCTCCCAACATCACGCCCGATCGCGAGACCGGACTAGGCGACTGGAGCGAGGCGGAGATCAGGCGCGCCTTGATCGAGGGCATACGACCCGATCATGGCGGCCTTCCCGGCGTACCGCTGGCGGCCGTCATGCCGATCGGGTTCTACAAGGCCCTGCTGCCGGATGACCTCGCGGCGATCATTGCCTACCTGCGCACCGTGAAGCCGGTCCGCAACAAGGTGGCCGAGCCCGTCTATCGCGCGCCCGTTCATCGCGCCCCCTATCCCGACGCCGAAGCGGGTTTCACGAAGGCAGATTTCTCCGATCCGGTCAGGCGCGGCCAATACCTCGTCCCCATCGGTCATTGCATGGAATGCCATTCGACATTCTCAGCCGGCAGCTCAGACTACAGGGGCGGGCTGGGACGGGGCGGCCGGCCGTTCGGGCCAGCGCTGATCCAGGGCCTTGGCAGTGAATGGCGCGGCGCCGTGGCGCCGAACATCACGTCCGACCCGGCGGCCGGCATCGGCCGTTGGAGCGACACCGAGATCGACCACGCGATCCGGCAAGGCATCGCACGGGACGGGCGCCGGCTCAACCCGCCGATGGCGTTCGTGTTCTATGCCGGCCTGACCGACGCGGATGTCGGCGATATCATCGCCTATCTGCGGACGCTGAAATAAGACGATGGCCGATGAGCAGCGGCCGTCGTTTCAGGTGCCGACGTCGACGAGCCTGGGGCGAGCCGGTTCCTTCCAGGTCAACAGCAGCCCGACGAACAACAGGCCCGTGACCAGAGTGCCGAGCGGGAGACCCAACAGGCCGCGGCTCGCGACGAGATCGCCGGCCGCCGTGCCCGCCGACCTGACCATCACCACCGTGAGCCAGTAGAACCACAGCGATCGCAGCAGGCCGCCGCGGGCGACGAGGAACAACAGACCCAGAATCGGGCCAAGCAACAAGGTAGCGCCGGCATCGCCGAGATGCAGATTGTGCGAGCAATAGTCGCCGAGCACCGTACCCAACGTGCCGGCGATGAGCATGCTGATCCAGTAGCCGGTATCCGCGCCCAACACCCTGTCAACGGCGCTGCCCTGGTCGGACCTCCGTCGCCAGACCAATTGCCAGTTCGCGACAAGGACCAGCGCGAGCAACGCCGCGAGGCCGGCAGCCACCAACACTCTCGGCAATTTCAGGTCGCCGCAGGCGAAATCCGCAGCATTGGTGGCGGCGGTCCTGACGATAATGATCGCGGTCCAATAATAGGCCTGATGCACGGTGCGGTCGGACCGCTCGCTCACGGCCACGAGGGCGAAGGCGACTGCAAGAAATGGCAGGCCGGCAACGTGGCCAAGACCCAGATCGTGGGCGAAGAAGTCCCCCATGTTGGCGCCAAAAATGCTGGCGACGCAGAGCGCGGTCCAGTAGCGCGGTCCGAGCGTCGGAAGGTGGATCGGCTGCATGGGGTGGACTTTCTGGCAGGATAGCGCGATCGCACGTATCGAGGGCACGGCCCGGTCCTGGAGGTGGTTGGAGCCGGCGTGGTTCGTCGACGGTTCTGGAGGAAGACAGTTCAAAAGGCAATCCAGGGACGATCTCCGACAGGCAAAATTGCCCTGAACCCTGTTCCCGCGCTGATCTTGAGCCATGGCGGCCGCAATCGTCGTCTGGTTTGGCTTCGCTAAATGCAGGCAGTCCGGCACCGTTCGGAAAAGCTAGCACCCTTTGCCGCCTGTGCTATTCATTACCGATGCTGCGCCAGTGGACCATCATTGCCGTTGCGATGTTCGGGCTTTTGCCTCCAGTGCTGGCCGGGCCGCCCTACGTGTCTGACGATCCTGAGCCGACGGACTATCAGCATTTCGAGATCTACACGTTCAACAACGGTACGGCGACTCGCGACGACATCGGTGGCGAAACCGGAATCGATTTCAATTACGGAGCTGCGCCCGATCTGCAGTTGACGGCCACCTTGCCGGCCGGCTTTGATCGGTCCGTGGCGGCCGGGACCAGCTTCGGCCTCAGCAACATCGAGCTCGCCGCAAAATATCGCTTCCTGCACCAGGATTCGTTCGGCCTTGACGTCAGCGTGTTTCCCCGCGTGTTTCTGCCGAGCCCTTCCAACACCATTGGCAGCAGTCAAGCGTCGGTGCTGTTGCCGATTTGGGTGCAGAAGGACTGGAACGGCGGATGGTCGGTGTTCGGCGGTGGCGGCTGCGTCATCGCCGGGCGCTCGTCGCAGAGTTTCTGTCTGGCCGGCGGCGTCGTCACCTATCAGCTGCTTCCAAAATTGCAAATCGGCGGGGAGCTGTACCATCAGACCGCCGATGGCGCGGGAACGCCCGCGACCTCGAGCGTCGGGGTGGGTGTCCGCTACGACATTAACGAAACGATCCATCTGCTTGGCTATCTCCGGCGAGGCCTTCAGAACGTGGCCACGACCGATCAATATTCCTGGTACGCCTCGGTTCTCTTCACATTCTAGGATATGTCGCGACGTCCTGGTCGTTTCACGTCGAAAAGGTGCAACGGGATGGGCGGCGGTTGCCGCACATCCCTCCACGCTCATGCACGCGCAAGAACTTTGTCCTTCGGCGCGGTCGGCAGTGGCGCATAACGCGAGAACGCCATTTTAATCACGGTAAAAGATCAACATGACGACAGACGCGGCAGATTAGAATGGGGGCCAGGCTCACCCGGCCCCGATTCGTCACTCCATGATTTGCGTCACGACGCCGGCACCGACGGTGCGGTTGCCTTCGCGGATCGCGCGACCGCTCTTCCAGTGCAAGCGCCTTATTGAGACTGCACGCCCTCGATCGGCATCAGGAACGGGCGATTCTTCGGCCGCTCGGGCAGCACGACATGGCTGTCGAGCACCTCAAACAGTTTCAGGATCGCCTGATCCGCCAACGCACCGGTTTCGCCGCGCAGCGCCTTGATGGCGGCGCCGCGCACGACCGGCGCGCTGTCGCCGTCGAAGCCGTACTTCGACAAGAGATCGCGCACCTCGATCTCGACGAGATCGACGAGCTCCGGATCGTCGGCGATGTCGCATTTGTTCAGGAACACCACGATGCGCGGCACGCCGACCTGGCGCGCGAGCAGGATATGCTCGCGCGTCTGCGGCATCGGCCCGTCGACGGCGGAGACGACCAGGATCGCGCCGTCCATCTGCGCCGCGCCCGTGATCCTGTTCTTGACATAATCGACGTGGCCCGGGCAGTCGACATGCGAGTAGTGGCGCGCCGCTGTCGAATACTCGACGTGGCTGGTCGCAATCGTGAGAATCTTCGAATCGTCACGTGTACCTTGCGCGGCCGACGCCTTGGCGACATCCTGATACGAGACGAACGCGCCCCAGCCGTGGTCGGCCGAGACCTTCGTCATCGCTGCCGTCAGCGTCGTCTTGCCATGATCCACGTGGCCGATCGTACCCACGTTGCAGTTGGGCTTGAGCCGGGTGAACTTCTCTCCGGCGGCCGGTTACTTGTGCAGCGACACACCCTTCGTAGTGAAGCGCTGTGTCCCGCCGCGGCTGCGCACCGGCCGTGGCGTGCCGGCCGCCTTGCCGGTG
>NZ_JBAURI010000343.1:0-1645 GCF_049581145.1 Bradyrhizobium sp. | reverse complement strand
CGCGGGGTGCCTGCGATGATGCCGGGCGCGGCTGCGAGCGTCGTCAGCGCCGCGCGCCGGCTGAGAAGTGATCGAGCGATCCGCATGGGCTGTCCCTCCAGGCGTTTCATTTGCGGGCGGTTCGTTTGCAAGCGTTTCATTTGCCAGGCGTTGATTTGCAGGCGTTGATTTGCCAAGCGCTGATTTGCCAGCCTTGCATGCGCCAAGCGAGCATGTGCACATGCGCAGGCACGATACACAGATGAATTGCGTTGATTTAAAGTCGCTGCACGCTCGTGCGGCGCAGTGGTGTTCGCGGGATGCCGGGCCTTCGAGATTTGCAGGAAATTCCCCGATGCGAGAAAAGGTTCTGGTCTATTCGCGTTTCGCCAAGTCGCTGATGCAGCGGATCGGCGCGCGCTTTGAACTGATGGATGCCGCCGGCAAGCCGCCGCAGGACATGTTCGGCCCGGATCAACTCTCAGGCATCCGCGCCATGATCACGGCCGGCGGAACGCCGCTTCGTGGCGAGATGATGGACCAGCTGCCTTCGCTGGGAGCGATCGTGTGCTACGGCACCGGCTATGACGGCGTCGATCTCGCCGCCGCCGCGCAGCGCAGCATCGCGGTCGGCCATAGTCCCGGCGCAAATGCGGCATCGGTTGCCGAACTCGCCGTGACCTTGATGCTGGCGGCGACACGGCGGCTGCTGGTGGCCGACAATTACGTGCGCAGCGGCGATTGGGCGGCGGCAAAACCGTCGCCGATGATGCGTCCGCAGGCTGGCATCGCCGGCCGCAAGGTCGGTGTCTACGGCATGGGCGAGATCGGCCGCAAGATCGCCGCCCGCGTCGCCGCCTTCGAGGGCGAGGTCGGCTATTTCAGCCGCAGCCGGCACGAGGTGCCATACGGCTATTTTCCCAGTCTCGCGGCGCTGGCGGATTGGTGCAGCGTGCTCGTCATCGCGGTCCGCGCCGGCGCCGACACGCACCACGTCGTCAACGCCGATATTCTGGCAAAGCTCGGCCAGGACGGCTATCTCGTCAACATCGCGCGCGGCTCGGTGATCGACCAGGATGCGCTGCTCCAGGCGCTCACGGACAAGACCATCGCCGGCGCCGGTCTCGACGTCTACGCCAAGGAGCCCTACGCCCCCGATGCGTTGACGGCGCTGCCGAACGTGGTGCTGACGCCGCATATCGGCGGCCATACGTTGGAGTCCCATGTGGCGATGCAGGATTGCGTGATCGCCAATCTGGAATCGTTCTTTGCCGGCCGGCCGCTGGCCTATCCGGTCAGGTGAGACCGCCGACCGGCACGCCGCGCAGCTTGTCCGGGTTTCGCACCAGATAGATCGTGGCGATTTTCTCGCCGTCGATCGCCATGCTGAGCGTGTGGTCGATCTCGCCATCGAGGTAGAGCAGCGCGCCGATGCTGCCGTTGATCATGGTCGGCACGATGCGCAGGACGTGGTCGGCATGCTTGGCGGCAAGGCCGATGAACAGGCGCGCGATCTTGTCGGCGCCGATGATCGGATTGAGCGCCGCGGGCTTGCGGCCGCCGCCATCGGTGATGGCGATGGCATCGTCGCGGAGCAGGCTTGCGAGACGCGAGATGTCGCCGCTCGCCACCGCTTCGCTGAAGGCCTGTAGCAGCCGCGCATGAC
>NZ_JBAURI010000342.1:0-1618 GCF_049581145.1 Bradyrhizobium sp. | reverse complement strand
GGTCGGCGCCGCCCCCGCGTTCGGCTTTGCCGCGGCGCTCTCGACCATCGCGGTGGTGCTGCTGTCGGGTATCTACGAGCCGGCGCGAAACCCGGCGCCGCGCCGCCACCCGCTGCATGAGATCAGGGAAGGCGCCAATTTCGTGCTGCATCACGCGCTGCTGCGGCCGGTGTTCATCACCCAGTTCATCTTCAACACCGCCTCCTTCCTGCTGCTTGCGGTGTTCGTGCCCTATGCCGTGGACCACCTTGCGCTCTCGGCCGCCGGCGTCGGCGCGACGCTCGCGATGTATGGCGTCGGCATGGTGGTCGGCGCGCTCGGGGCGACGCGCGTGATGCGTCGCCTCCCGTTCGGTACCGTGATTGGGCTCGGCCCCGCCACCGGCTTTGCCGCATCCGCGGTGATGGCGCTGACCACGGTCGTTCCGGCGCCGTGGCTTGCGGATCTGAGCTTCTTCCTGCTCGGCGTCGGGCCGATCCTGTGGGTGATCTCGACCACGACCTTGCGGCAAGCGGTGACGCCACCGCGGCTGCTCGGCCGGGTCTCGGCGATCAACATCCTGAGCTATGGCGCCCGCCCGCTGGGCTCGGCGCTCGGCGCCATCGTCGGCGGATTTTATGGCGCGCCGGCCTGCCTCTATCTCGCGGTCGCGATCTTCGGCGCGCAGGCGCTGGTGATCCTGCTGTCGCCCGCCGTTTCACTTTCGCGTCAGCCGGACATGATCGTCGACGGCGCGCCGGCGCGGAGCTGCTGAGAAGCTTGGTTCGAGCGCACCACCATCGCACGACGATCCGACTCGGCAGCGCCGGCTCGCATGATAGAGGCGCGAACCGAGCCCATCGTCAGACCAGCATCGCCCCCCATCTCGCAGGCGTCAGGCCGTAGGCCCGCTTCCATGTGCGTGCCGCCATCATGCGGTTCGTCGGGATGCAGGATGTGACATTGGCCGGGAACGCAGTGCCATTGCCTGCCCCTGAAACGAAAGCTCTGGACGCCCGCCAACGTGATCCCGATCGCGTAGCAATCATGCCGATGCATCGCGAAGGCCCGACCGTGGAGATGAGCCTCCAGGCGTTCGATGCCGTCGGCGCCCGCCGCCAGCCTGAGGCGGCCACGACTGCCCGGTTCTACCCTGGCGCCGAGGCCGCACAAAGCTTCAAGACCGTCCCGGCCGCCTGGCGATAGCCTTGTCCTTTCCTCCTCCACCATCCGGAATCGCCGATGCTCAAAGAGACCGCCCTCCAGCCGGAGGTTTGTCGCTCCGCCCTGACGCTGCTGATGGCCTCGACGATCATCATGGGCAGTCCCGGACCATCGACCATCAGCGCGACCGCGGTCGGCGCCGCCTACGGCCTTCCGCCGGTCGCTGATTTACGTGGGCGGTCTCATCCTGGGTACGACGACCGTGCTGCTCGCGGTCGCGGTAGGCGTTGTCACGATCCTGCTCTCGATCCCGCATAGTGCGTCCGCGCTCGTCGTGGTCTCCACGCTCTAGCTACTTTCCGGCGCAAAATTGATGCTTTGGGAAGAGTGCTCAGGGGCCCGCAGCAACGCAAAACCCGCCGGGGGCGACCGGCGGGGGTTTTGGCAAAGCTTGATGGTGATTGCGGATTTATTT
>NZ_JBAURI010000341.1:0-5503 GCF_049581145.1 Bradyrhizobium sp. | reverse complement strand
CCCTGGACTTCGCCGCGCCTCGCCTTCGCCAGCGGTTATGGCGCCGGTGTCGCGGCGCCGGGATGGTGTGCGCATTTGTGGGGCAGGCCGCGCGCCGGAATCGTCACGAGCTGGCTGGCGCGGATCGCATCCGCGTTGCGCGAGGAAGGCCACCTGGTTTCGACCGCGTCGCTGATCGAGGCCGAGCGGCTGGCGGTCGGGCTGGCGGCGATGCGGGACCGGCCGGCGCCCGGTTTCGAGGAACTGCGCGAGGCTGCGATCGCCTGCCTGTGCTTTGGCGAAGCGCTGGTATGGGAAACGATCGCGCGCCGCCTGCTGATCGGCGCCGAGGTCGGAAGCATCCCCGACAACGTGCCGCTGGCGCCCCTCCTGGAGGATCTGCAGCGTGAGCAGAAGCGCTTGCGGCTGAAGCCCGAGGCGCTCGAGCGTGAACTTGCCGTCGATCTGCGCAGCGAGAGCGGGCTCGACCGCTCGACCCTGCTGCATCGCCTGACCCTGCTCGGCGTGCCCTGGGGCAAATTGACCGACGCAGGCCGCAGCCGCGGCACCTTCCGCGAGCGTTGGGTATTGCGCTGGGAGCCGGAGTTCGCGGTTCAACTGGTGGAAAACCTGGTCCACGGCCCGACCATCGCGCAGGCGACCGGCGGCCGCATGCGGGCCGAATTTGCGCAAGCGACCGAGTTGAAGACTCTCGCGGACCTCGTTCTCGCCGCGCTCACCGCGCGTCTGCCCGACGCGGTCGAGAACGGTGTCGCGCTGATCGAAAAGCGCGCGGCACAGACCGGCGATTGCGCCGAACTGCTTGCGGCGCTGCCGCCATTGGCGAACACGGTACGCTACGGCCAGGCGCGCGAAACCGACGCGGCGCAGCTCGCCGCGCTACTGACACGGATTCTGGTGCGGGGCGCGCTGGCACTGCCCTATGCGGCGCGCGGATTGGATCAGGCCGCAGCCGGCGCGATGCGCAACGTCGTTCGCGGCGCCAATGATGCGGTGATGCTCGCTGAGATCGGTGGTGAGGACCGCGACGCCTGGCACCATGCCCTGCGCGCCCTGATCGAGGACCCGCAGGCAGCGCCGCCTCTCGCCGGCGCCGCCGCGCGCCTGCTCTACGAGGCGGACGCGCTTTCCCTGGACGAGGCCGCCATTCTGCTGGGCCGCGCGCTCTCGCCCGGCCGGGCGGTGGCGGACGCGGCCGGCTTTTTCGAGGGCTTTTTCGAGGGCGGCGGTGAGCGGCTGATCCATGACAAGGATCTGCGCGATGCGGTGGATCGCTGGATCTCCAGCCTGGACGCCGACATGTTTGTCGCGCACCTGCCGCTGTTCCGCCGCACCTTCGCAAATCTCGATCGCATGCAGCGCAAACGGCTGCTCGATGCGCTGTTCGGCCGCGCCGGAGCCGGCCTGCCGGGCCGTACGCTGGTGCCGGACGCGGCTGCGATCTGGCCGCGCCATGTCGCGCGCATCAGCGCCATCCTCTCCGCGAGGCCTGCCGATGAGTGAGGATCGCGACCGGCGCTGGCGGCTTGCGCTCGGCGGCGAGGACGAGGCCTTGAGCCAGGCCGACCAGAGGCTGTCCGACGCGCTGACGGCGCTCTATGGTGAAGGCGATGGCGACGAGAAGAAGCGCAGGGGCGGTCTCGGCGGCTCGACGCCCAATGTCGCGCGCTGGCTGAGCGATATCCGCGAATATTTCCCCTCGCCCGTGGTGCAGATCGTCCAGAAGGATGCGTTCGATCGCCTCGGCCTGCAGCGCATGCTGCTGGAGCCGGAATTCCTCGCCGCGGTCGAAGCCGACATCAACCTGGTCGCAACCCTGATATCGTTGCGCACCGTGATGCCGGACAAGACCAGGGACACTGCGCGGCAGGTGATCGCGAAGGTGGTGGCCGAGCTGATGGCGCGGCTGGAGCGCAGGACGGCGGAAGCCTTGCGCGGCGCCGTCGACAGGTCGCGCCGGACCTCGCGGCCGCGCTTCAGCGATATCGACTGGCCGCGCACGATCAGAGCCAACCTTGGGCACTACCAGGCCGAATATCAGACCATCGTGCCGGAAAGGTTGATCGGCTTCATGCGCAGGCAGCGGCGCATCGTCGTCGACCTCGATGAAGTCGTGCTCTGCCTCGACCAGTCGGGCTCGATGGCATCGTCCGTGGTCTACGCATCGATCTTCGCTGCCCTCATGGCTTCGCTTCCCGTGGTCAAGACCAAGCTGGTTTGCTTCGATACGGTGATCCTGGATTTGACCGAGGAGTTGGCCGATCCGGTCGAGGTGCTGTTCGGCGTGCGGCTGGGCGGCGGCACCGACATCAATCAGGCCGTGGCCTATTGCGCCGGCAGGATCGAACGTCCGAGCAAGGCGCATCTCGTGCTGATCACCGATTTGTTCGAAGGCGGCAATGCCGAGGAGATGCTGACGCGGCTGGCGCGGCTGATTGGCATGGGTGTCAACGTGATCGTGCTGTTGGCGCTCAGCGACACCGGACGGCCCGCCTCCAACCCGGTTCTTTCGGCGCGCGTCGCAGCCCTTGGCGCGCCTGTGTTCGCCTGCACGCCGGACCAGTTTCCCGATCTCATGGCCGCTGCCCTGCGCCGCGAGGATTTGCACGCCTGGGCGGCCGGGCAGGACATCAAGCTGACCCATCCGGCACAATGAAGCGGCGGCCGGATGAACCATTCAGGCCGGCAATCGGGCTACCCTTGGCAGATCTCAGTGCGTATCGAAGATCTTCTGATAGGCGGCAACCGCCTTCCTTGTGGCGGCGAGTTCCGCTGAGCTCGGCTCGTCCGGATTTCTCGCCGGCGGCAGACTTCCGAGTTTCAACAGGCAGGCCATCAGCAGGATGCGGGCCTTGGTCGCCGTCAGGTTCGAGCCCGAGATGAAATATTCATGTGGATCCGCGAAGCCCTCCGGGCTGCCGCGCCCGACGCGCACGACGGGCATGCCGCAATAGATGGCCTTTCGCAGCGCGGCCTCGCGGACCGACGAGGTCATCTTTCCGTAAGGCACGGTGCCCTCGATCACGAAGCCGGCCAGACGATTGGTCTCGAGCTTTCGCGCCACCAATGCGTGCAGGTCGGCCGCGACCAACGGGTCGTCGAAATAGTCCTCGGCAAAAAAGCCGCCATCCTTGACGATGGCAACTGAAGGAATGGCGCTTCCCAGCAGGTCGCCATTGTCTTCCCTGATTCTTGTCTCGTTCAGCTTGACGGCGTCGTCGGAGCGGGCAGCCACTGCGACGGAGGTCGGAATGTTCGTGAGATTGACGTCCGACAGGTAGGTATGTTTCAGCGCCGGGATGTAATGCAGCACGGCCGCGCCGTGATACCCCATGCCGCCGAGAATGCCGCCATGTCCGCCGGTCGCGACATAGCCGCCCGGCCGCGCATCGACCTTCATCACTTCCCGCGCGGCAAAGAAGCGCTGCTCTTGCAGCACGATGACGCCGGCGCGGTTGCGGCCCTGCTCGTCCGCCCAGACCCGTGACGCGATATACTCGATCGAGTCGGTGATGTTCTTCGGGCCGTCGTGGCTGATCTCGCCTTGCGGCCGCTGGGCGGCGTTGCCGCAGATCGGTATCGTGGTGTCGATCACGAGGTTGAACCAGTAGGCCATCTCCTCGATCTGCGGACTGCCCTGGGTGTAGACGGCGCCGTCATAGATCTTGCTGTCGAAGATGCGGCGCGCGGCGTTGGTCAGGCGCGCCAAGGCCGGGCGGGGTGGAGCCTCTCCGAGGTGATAGGGCCGGTAGGCGAAGAAATCCTTGGCGCGGGTTTCCGGCGCGATGTCGCCCTCGCCCATGTCGGTGCGACGCGATGCCAGCAAGCCCTTGGTGTAGCCCGCCGGCGGCAGCACACGGAAGAAATCCACGTCGGCGAACGACGAGATCAGATTGGCGACCCCTTCCGCCCCGACGCTTAGCCGGTCGATCTCCTCGAAGCTGCGCGAGCCGTCCGGATAGAAGGATTGCCGGGCCTGCGAGGCCGGCGCGCCTGGCGCCGTACACTCGCCTTCCCAGGCTTCCCCGTCGGCCTTGCGCGCCATGTAAGGCAGCGGATAGAGGCCGTCTTCCGGCTGGATCTCGATCTCGAACACGGCCTTGTCCTGCGGACTGCTGCGCTGCCGGTGAAATTCCCCCTTTGCATCCAGATAGCCGTCGGGCGGCCCGTAGAGTTCGGCGGCATCCTGTTCCAGCGGATGCGCCGAGAAGCATTCGACGTAGAGCTTCGCCGGCGCCGCCAGCCGCTGGGCGCGCAGCGCATCGAAGCGCGCCTCGCTGCCGTCGCGGTTGTTGCGCAGCGGCAGCCCGTATTTGCGACGCGCCTTGTTCGAGGTCACCAGCGGTGGCGAGTTCTGAATGGTCGCTGTCGGCCCGGCCAGGTGGGCGATCCTCAGTCTGTCTGCCATGGTGGAAATCCCTGGAATGATCGCATCTGAATGCGCGGCGCTTGGTTCCGGAACCGAATCCGGCTTACTCATCGCTGCATCCTGGCGAAGACAGCAAGCAACCGCGTGGAAGGGATACGCGATCGCGCGCCGATCCGAACAAAAGCAAAAAACGGGCCACGCCGCTGCAACATGCGCCTCGATCGAGCCGCACGAACTGAACCCCGAAGCCCTCTGGATCTCCGACTAGCGCGACGCCTGCTTCCTCAGCTCCGCTACGTCGCGCGCCGTAACCTTCGAGGCCTTTGCACCGAAACGCGCGGTGACGTAGTTGGCGACGGCGGCGACCTCGTCATCGGAATAGGCATCGCCGAACGCCGGCATCGAGACGGCGCCGTCGGGCGCATGCCGGCTGGTTCCGGACAACACGATCTGGACGACGTTGATCGCGGTCGGGTCGTTCACAGCCAAGGCGCCGGTGAGCGTCGCGAAGGGCGAGATCGCGCTTTCGCCGCTCCAGCCGTGGCAACTGACGCAGGCGCCTTCGAACACCATCTTGCCGCGCGGGTCCGTCGCGCCGCCGCCCTGCTTGTGTGACGCAGGCGCCGGAGGCGCCGGCGTCGCCGCCAGATCGGGTGAGGCGGTCGCAGGCACCGTACGCAGATAGGCCACGAAGGCGCGGATATCCTCGGGCATCATCTGGCTGAAGCTGCGGTCGACGGCCTCGCCCATCGGGCCTGAGGCCGTGCCATGACCCATCGCATGTCCGATCGACAGATAGGACACGAGATCGTCGTCGCGCCAGGCGCCGATGCCGGTCGGCTTGTCCGATGAGATGTTGAAGGCGCGCCAGCCAGCCGTCACGGCGCCGGCAAATTTTCTGCGGTTGTCGAGCGCGAAGGCCAGGTTGCGCGGGGTATGACATTCGCCGCAATGGGCCAGCGCTTCCGCGAGATAGGCGCCCCTGTTCCATTCCGGGCTCTGTGACGGGTCGGGCTCAAATCGCGTGTCTCGATTGAACACCGCCGACCAGACGCCCATCGCCCAGCGCTGGTCGAACGGGAACGACAACGTATTTGCGGGCGCTCTCGCACGTTCCGGCGGCAGGCTGAACAG
>NZ_JBAURI010000340.1:0-6204 GCF_049581145.1 Bradyrhizobium sp. | reverse complement strand
AAGATATCCAGCGTCAACGGCAGGATGATCACGAGCAGGAGCAGCAGCGACACGAAACCGATGAGTTCGGAGCGGCTGAAAAAGCGCGAGTTGATGATCATGACCCAGCTTTCTTGTTTTTTGTTGCCGTCCGCTATTTGCGGACCTTGAGCGCGAACAGCCCCTGCGGCCGCATCATCAGGATGGCGACGATCGCAAGCAGCGTGATGACCTTGGCCATCGAGCCCGACAGGAAGAACTCCAGCGTCGACTGTGTCTGCGAGATGGTGAAGGCGGAGGCAATCGTGCCGAGCAGGCTGGCTGCGCCGCCGAACACCACGACGAGGAAGGTATCGACGATGTAGAGCTGGCCCGCGGTCGGCCCGGTCGAGCCGATCATCGTGAAGGCGGATCCCGCGACGCCGGCGATGCCGCAGCCGAGCGCGAAGGTGAGGCAATCGACCTTGTCGGTGTTGATGCCGACGGCGCCGGCCATCACCCGGTTCTGCACCACCGCGCGCACCTGCTTGCCCCACCGCGACCAGAACAGCACGTAGGCAACCGCAACCGTGATCAGGATCGTCAGCACCATCACGAACATGCCGTTGATCGGGATCTGGATGGTGTCCGTGGCCTGCCACGAGCCCATCATCCAGTCCGGCAGATCGACACCGACCTCGCGCGCGCCGAATATGGAGCGGTAGGCCTGCTGCAGGATCAGGCTCAGGCCCCAGGTCGCGAGCAGCGTATCGAGCGGTCGTTTGTACAGGTGCCGGATTAGCGCCCATTCCACCAGCATACCGAGCGCACCTGAGGCGATGAACGCGAGGACCATCGCGACAAAGAAGTAGATCGGAAACAGCGAGGGCAGATATTGCTGGAAGGCTCCCGACGTCATCCAGGTGACATAGGCGCCGAGAATCATGAACTCGCCATGCGCCATATTGATGACGCCCATCTGGCCGAAAATGATGGCAAGCCCTAGCGCCATCAGTACGTAGACGGACAACAGGATCAGCCCCGCGAAGCCCTGCATCGCGAAAATGGCGCCGAGGTCGCTGAGCGAATAGTCACCAAACATGATCCGTTCTCCGTGATCAGAAAGTCACCAAGTCAGGCAGTCTTAGAAGCGGAAAGTCTTGGAAGCAGGACTCGTGAAAGCAGGAACTCTTGGGGCAGGAGGTCCTCGCGCCGCGAGTTTCGCGACGCGAGGCTCTCGAGCGTGGTCCGGGCCGGATCGGTCCACGTCAGGAAGTTCGGGAAGATGCGTGAGCGCGAGCCCCTCAATGACGATCGGTCATTGGTAGCCCTTGGGGAAGGGGTTCGGCTCGACCAGATCGGCAGTCTCGTAGATCACGTCATACTGACCATCCGTACGTGCCCGACCGACGCGCGTCTTCGACCACAAATGATGGTTCTCGTGGATGCGGACGTAGCCTTCCGGCGCGCCCTTGAACTCGACCCCCGGAGACGCGGCCGCGATCTTGTCGATGTCGAACGACCCGGCTTTTTCCGCGGTCAGCTTCCAGAGATTGGGACCGAGATAGGCCGCCTGCGTCACGTCGCCGATCACCGTCTTCTCGCCCCACATCTTCTTGAACGCGGGCACGAACAATTTGTTGTTCGGGTTGTCGAGCGACTGGAAATACTTCATGCAGGCATAGGCGCCGGCGATGTTCTCACCGCCGATGCCGTCGATTTCATCTTCGGTCACCGAGATCGTCAGCAGCGTCTGCTTCGACAAATCGATGCCGGCCGCCTTGAGCTGCTTGTAGAACGCGACGTTCGAGCCGCCGACGATGATGGCGTAGATGACGTCCGGCTTGGTCAGCTTGATCTTGTTGATCACCGAGTTGAACTGGGTGCTGCCGAGCGGGAAGTATTCCTCGCCGACCACCTTGCAGCCCGTCAGATGGTTCTCGATGTGCTTGCGCGCGATCTTGTTCGAGGTCCGCGGCCAGATGTAGTCGGAGCCGAGCAGATAGAAGGATTTGGAGCCCTTGGTCCTGTTGACCCAGTCGAGGCCGGCGAGAATCTGCTGGGTGGCTTCCTGGCCGGTATAAATGACGTTCTTGGACTGCTCGAGGCCTTCGTAGAAGGTCGGATAATAGAGCATGCCGTTATACTGCTCGAATACCGGCAGCACCGCCTTGCGCGAGGCCGACGTCCAGCAGCCGAATACAGCGGCGCATTTGTCGTTGACCAGGAGCTTCTTCGCCTTTTCGGCGAAGGTCGGCCAGTCGCTGGCGCCATCCTCCTGAATGAACTTGATCTTGCGGCCGAGCACGCCGCCCTGCTCGTTGATCTGGGAGATGGCGAGCTTTTCCGCCTCCACCGAGCCGGTCTCCGAGATCGCCATGGTGCCGGTAACCGAGTGGAGGATGCCGACCGTCACTTCACTATCAGTGACCGCAAGACCCGTGGTGTTGACCGCGGAAGTTGCGGGCGTGTCGGCAAAGGACGGCCGCGGCAGCATCGTGATGGCCGGCAAGGCGGCCATTCCCATCAACAGCTTGCGCCGAAGTGGCGACTTGAGGCCCGGTTTGATTTCGTCTGACATAAACACCCCATTTCGGTTCGAGGACACGCGTTAAGTTCGAAACAGGATTGCTGAAATTATGCGCTGCCCTGATACGCAAGATCGCGTATATTGCACCGCAAAATAGCGACGTAGGTTTGGCCCGGGTCTTGCGAGGCTTGCGTATTGGGAAGCTGACCAGAGATCTTCGGCAGGAGTTGACATAGGTGGCAGGGCGACAGCGGATAGACCGCGTCAGGCGCCAATATAATCAATGGGTTGCCAATCAGACGTTGGAAGATTATGCGCTGCGCTTTACCGCCAAAAGCGCGCGGCGCTGGTCCGCCGCCCGCGTCGCGAATACCGCGCTCGGCGCCATCTCGTTCCTGGCGCTGGAGGCGATCGGCGGCACCATCACGCTCAACTATGGGGTCACCAACGCGACCGCGGCGATCCTGGTCGTCAGTGTCATCATCTTCTGCTGCGGCCTGCCGATCGCCTATCATGCTGCAAAATGCGGCATCGACATCGACCTGCTGACCCGCGGCGCGGGCTTCGGCTATATCGGCTCGACCATCACCTCGCTGATCTACGCGTCCTTCACCTTCATTTTCTTTGCCATCGAGGCGGTCATTCTCGCCTCCGCGCTCGAGATGTGCTTCGGCATCCCGCGGCCGGTGGGCTATCTGATCAGCGCCGTCGTCATCATTCCGCTCGTCACCCACGGCATCACGCTGATCAGCCGCTTCCAGTTGTGGACACAGCCGCTGTGGGTCGTGCTTCACATCCTGCCCTTTGCCGCCATCGCCTATGCCGATCCACGCGCCTTCGCCGAGTGGACGAGTTTCACCGGCGCACCCGGCGAGCCCGGCGGCCATCTCGATCTTCTGCTGTTCGGCACCGCCGCCTCGGTGGTGTTCTCGCTGGTGGCGCAGATCGGTGAACAGGTCGACTTCCTGCGCTTCCTGCCCCGCGATCGCCGCACCTCGCGCAAATCATGGTGGATCGCCATGGTGTGCGCCGGCCCCGGCTGGATCGTGCTCGGCGCGCTGAAACTGCTGGCGGGCTCGTTCCTGGCCTACTTCGCCCTGAGCCATGGCGTGTCGGCCGAACATGCGGCCGAACCGGCCTACATGTACCTCGAGGCCTTCCGCTACGTGCTGTCGCAGCCGCAACTCGCGCTGGCGCTGACCGGCACATTCGTGATCCTGTCGCAGCTCAAGATCAACGTCACCAACGCCTATGCCGGCTCGATCGCGTGGTCGAATTTCTTCTCGCGGCTGACCCACAACCATCCCGGCCGCGTGGTCTGGCTGGTCTTCAACGTGCTGGTCGCACTGCTCCTGATGGAGATCGGCGTCTACAAGGCGCTGGAGCAGACGCTGGCGCTTTATTCCAACGTCGCCATTGCCTGGGTCGGAGCGCTGGTCTCCGATCTCGTCGTCAACAGACCGCTCGGCCTGCGTCCGCAGCAGATGGAGTTCAAGCGCGCCCATCTCTACGACATCAATCCGGTCGGCGTCGGTGCGATGACGATTGCGACCGTGGTCTCCATCACGGCGTTCTACGGCGTGTTCGGCCCGACCACCAAGGCACTGTCGGCATTCGTCGCCTTGACGGTGGCCTTCATCACCGCCCCCCTGATCGCCTATCTGACCGGCGGCAAGTATTACATCGCGCGCAAACCGAAACGCAGCTGGCAGAACATCGAGGCGATCCAGTGCTGCATCTGTGAGCATACGTTCGAGCCTGAGGACATGTCCTCCTGCCCGGCCTATGCGGGCCCGATCTGCTCGCTATGCTGTTCGCTCGACGCCCGTTGCCACGATCTCTGCAAACCGCACGCGCGGGTGCAGGCACAGGTTGCCGAAACCTTGGGCAAATTGCTGCCGCAGCCGATCTACGCCAGGATCAACTCGCAACTCGGCCACTATATCGGCGTGTTCCTGGTCGCCGCCGGCCTGGTCGCGCTGACGCTCGGCCTGATCTACCTGCAGACATCGGCCGCCGTCCCGATCGACAAGGTGGTTGTCTCCAGCGTGCTGTGGAAGGTGTTCTTCGCGCTGACCATCATCATCGGCGTGGTCGCGTGGCTGTTCGTGCTGGCGCAACAGAGCCGGCGCGCGGCCGAGGACGAGACAAGGCGGCAGACCGCGCTGCTGATCCAGGAAATCGACGCGCACAAGCGAACCGACGCCGAGTTGCAGCGCGCCAAGGAGGTTGCCGAATCCGCCAACCTCGCCAAGAGCCGCTACGTGGTGGGCTTGAGTCATGAGCTACGCTCACCGCTGAACGCCATCTCCGGCTACGCCCAGTTACTGGAGCAGGACACCACGCTGCAGACCAAGCCGCGCGATCAGGTGCGCGTGGTCCGCCGCAGCGCCGATCATCTCTCCGGGCTGATCGACGGCATCCTCGATATATCCAAGATCGAGGCCGGGCGGCTTTATCTGTCGCGGGACGAGGTTCGCCTCAGCGAATTCATCGAGCAACTGGTCGGCATGTTCCGGGTGCAGGCAGTGGCCAAGGGCATCGATTTCGTCTTCAGGCGGCCGCCGGTGCTGCCGCTCGTGGTCTACGCCGACGAAAAACGGCTGCGCCAGATCCTGATCAACCTGTTGTCGAATGCGATCAAGTTCACGCAGACCGGCAGCGTGCATTTCATCGTGCACTACCGCAGCCCGGTCGCCGAGTTCGAGGTGACCGACACCGGTCCAGGCATCCAGCCCGACGATATCGAACGCATCTTCGCGCCGTTCGAACGCGGCGCGCTGGGCGTCGCGCAGCCGCAGACCGGCACCGGCCTTGGCCTGACCATCAGCCGCCTGCTGGCGGGCGTGATGGGAGGCGACATCAAGGTGACGAGCAAGGTCGGCGTCGGCAGCACGTTCCGCGTCAAGATCCTGCTGTCGGAAGTCACCAATCCGACGCGCCATGCGCCGGTCGAGGCTCCCGTCTCCGGCTATCACGGCGCGCGCAAGACCATCCTGGTCACCGACGACGATCCCGTGCAGCGCGACCTGCTGCGCGAAGTGCTCACGCCGCTCGGCTTTATCTTGCTCAGCGCGCCGGACGGGCCCGCCTGCCTCACGCTTGCCCAACATTGTCGGCCTGATCTGTTCCTGCTCGATATCTCGATGTCCGGGATGGATGGATGGAAGGTAGCGGAGACGCTGCGCAGGACCGGTCACCACCAGGCCCGTATCCTGATGGTTTCGGCCAGCGCGCTCGAAGCCCACGGCACCCCGCTGGCGCAACCGTTCCATGACGGCTATCTGATGAAGCCGATCGACATCCCCCGCCTCCTGGAAACCATCCGCCAATTGCTGAAGATCGATTGGACCTATGAGACCGATCAGGTCGCGGTGCCGCGCTGGCGCCCGGATGGCGGCTCGCGTCCGCCGGTGAAACATATCGAGGAGCTGATCGGGCTCGGGCAGATCGGCTATATCCGCGCCATCCAGGTCAAGCTGGACGAGATCGGCAGCAATTATCCCGAACATGCCGATTTCGTCGCGCAGATGCGCTCGCTGGTCGACCGTTTCGATCTCGACCAGTACATGGCAACCCTGAAAACCCTGCATGCGTATGAACACTGACCCCAAAAAGCGCGACGTCGCGCTCGTCGTCGATGACTCGCCGGAGACGCTTCGCCTGCTCACCGATGCGCTCGATGGTGCCGGCATGACGGTGATGGTCGCGCTCGA
>NZ_JBAURI010000339.1:0-2064 GCF_049581145.1 Bradyrhizobium sp. | reverse complement strand
GCCAATTCCTGTTCCAAATGCAGCTTCAGGCCGAGTGCAACATCGGCCAGTTCGGGAAGGGAGACGGCCATGAAACTTGGCAGCGCGATCGCGGAAATTCTCAAGCGCGAGGGGATCGAGATTCTCTGCGGCTATCCGGTCAACCATCTGATCGAATATGCCGCCAATGCCGACATCCGTCCCGTCATGGTGCGCCAGGAACGGATCGGGCTGCACATGGCGGACGCGATCTCGCGGGTGACGTCCGGGCGCAGCATCGGCGCCTTCTGCATGCAGCATGGCCCCGGCGCCGAGAATGCGATGGGCGGCGTGGCGCAATGTTTCGGCGAGTCCGTGCCGGTGCTGGTGCTGCCGATGGGCTATCCGCGCAGGATCGCCAATATCGAGCCGAACTTCAATTCCAGCCAGGCGATGAAGCCGTTTACCAAATCCTCCGAGCCGATCATGCTGGCAAGCGAGGTCGGCAACATCTTCCGCCGCGCCTTCACAAAGCTGAAGAACGGCCGCGGCGGTCCGGTCATGGTCGAGATTCCGGCCGACATGTGGAACGAGGAGGTGCCGGAACCGCTGAACTACACGCCGGTGCTGCGCACGCGCTATGGCGCCGATCCCGCGCATGTCAGGGAGGCGGCCGCCCTGCTGGTCGCCGCCCGGCGGCCGGTGATCTATGCCGGCCAGGGCGTGCACTACGCCAGGGCGTGGCCGCAACTGAAGCGGCTCGCCGAGCTTCTCGCCATTCCCGTCACCACAAGCCTCGGCGGCAAATCGTCGTTTCCCGAGACCCATCCGCTCTCGCTCGGCTCCGGCGGACTCGCCGCGCCGCGCGCGGTGCCGAAATTCCTCGCGCAAGCCGACGTGATCTTCGGCATCGGCTGCTCCTTCACCGAGACCTCGTTCGGCATCGCCATGCCCAAGGGCAAGACCATCATCCATTCGACGCTCGACCCCAATCATCTCAACAAGGATGTCGAGGCCAGGATCGGACTGGTCGGCGATGCCGCGCTGGTGCTCGAGGCGCTGCTGGACGAGATCGGCAAGACCGTCACCGCCGATCGCGACGCGCGCGCCGTCGCAGCCGAGATCGCCGCCTCGCACCAGGAGTGGCTTTCGAAATGGATGCCGAAGCTCACCGCCAACGACGCGCCGCTGAACCCTTACCGCGTGCTCTGGGACCTGCAGCACACCGTCGATATCAGCAACACCATCATCACCCATGATGCCGGCAGCCCGCGCGACCAGCTGTCGCCGTTCTGGAAACCGGTCGAGCCTTTGTCCTATATCGGCTGGGGCAAGACCACCCAGCTCGGCTACGGGCTGGGACTCGCGATGGGCGCCAAGCTCGCAAAGCCCGACAAGCTCTGCATCAACGTCTGGGGCGATGCCGCGATCGGATTCACCGGCATGGATTTCGAGACCGCGGTGCGCGAGCGGATCCCGATCATGTCGATCCTGCTCAACAATTTTTCGATGGCAATCGAACTCAAGGTGATGCCGGTCTCGACCGAGAAATATCGATCGACCGACATCTCCGGCGATTACGCGGCGATGGCGCGGGCATTCGGCGGCCATGGCGAGCGCATCACCAGACCGGAGGACATCGTGCCGGCGATCAGGCGCGGCATCGCCAAGACCCAGGAAGGCGTGCCGGTGCTGCTGGAGTTCATCACCAGCAAGGAGACCGAGGTGGCGCGGCCGGGGACGTGAGGGTCGATCCCGTAGTGCCTGACATTTGGCGGCGATGCGAAGCGTCGATCCCGGAATGACGGTCTGAACGACCGATCGCTCGCAACCTGGCGTTTTCCAAGCCCTCAGACATCCTGAAGCATGATCCAGACCAGCGTTCCGATTTTCAGAAATTGTTCTTGACGCCCGCCCCAAATCACCCGCATAGTGCCGTCATCCTGTCCCACAGAGGGGCGTTCCGGATCGTCCAGAGACGCGGGGCAGGATGCGGTGGACGCGGCAGTGTCAGGCGTGACACGTGATGGCAGGGCGGGTTCTTATGGAGCCTGTGAGCGGTCAACGGCATGCTGACGAGTGGTGCTGTCGCGTACGGTGAAGTCG
>NZ_JBAURI010000338.1:0-15707 GCF_049581145.1 Bradyrhizobium sp. | reverse complement strand
CACGACGCCCATGCAGATCACCAGGAACGCGACCGTCATGCCAAGGCTGACGGCGACGCTGACGTCGGCAATCTCGTAAAAGCTCCAGCGGAAGCCCGAGATCAGGTAGACTACGGGGTTGAGAAGCGTGATGGTGCGCCAGCCCGACGGCAGCATGTTGACGGAGTAGAAGCTGCCGCCGAGGAAGGTCAGCGGCGTCACCACCAGCATGGGGATCATCTGCAGCTTCTCGAAGCCGTCGGCCCAGATGCCGATGATGAAGCCGAACAGGCTGAAGGTCAGCGCGGTCAAGACCAGGAACGTCAGCATCCAGAACGGATGCTGAATATGCAGCGGCACGAACAGGCCGGCGGTGGCAAGGATGATCAACCCGAGCACGATCGACTTGGTCGCAGCCGCCCCGACATAGCCGAGCACGATCTCGAAAGACGAGATCGGCGCCGACAGCAGTTCATAGATGGTGCCGACGAATTTCGGAAAATAGATGCCGAACGAGGCGTTGGCGATGCTCTGCGTCAAGACCGACAGCATGACGAGCCCCGGCACGATGAAGGTGCCGTAGCTGACGCCCTCGACCGAGGTGATGCGCGAGCCGATCGCGGCGCCGAACACCACGAAATACAGCGAGGTCGATACCACGGGCGAGACGATGCTCTGCAGCAGCGTGCGGAAGGTGCGCGCCATCTCGAACAGATAGATGGCGCGGATCGCGTGGAAATTCATTGCGCCCTCACCAGGCTGACGAAGATGTCTTCCAGCGACGACTGCGTGGTGTCCAGGTCGAAGAAGCGGATGCCGCTGGCGCGCAGATCGCTCAACAGGCTGGTGATGCCGGTGCGCTCGCCCTTGGTGTCGTAATCGTAGATCAGTTCGCGGCCCCCGTCGCACAGTTCGAGCCTGTATGGCGCAAGCGCAGCGGGGATCGCGTCAATCTGGCCCTGCAGGTGCAGGGTCAGGCGCTTCCTGCCGAGCTTCTGCATCAGATTGGCCTTGTCCTCCACCAGGACGATCTCGCCCTTGTTGATGACGCCGACGCGGTCGGCCATCTCCTCGGCCTCTTCGATGTAGTGGGTGGTCAGGATGATGGTGACGCCACCGGCCTTGAGCTCGCGCACCACCTCCCACATGCCCTTGCGCAATTCGACGTCGACGCCCGCGGTCGGCTCGTCCAGGAACAGCACCTGCGGTTGGTGCGACAGCGCTTTCGCGATCATGACGCGGCGCTTCATGCCGCCGGACAAGGTGACGATCTTGGAATCCCTCTTGTCCCATAGCGACAGGTCCTTCAGCACCTTTTCGATGTGCGCTGGGTTCTTCGGCTTGCCGAACAGGCCGCGGCTGAAGCTGGTCGTCGCCCAGACGGTCTCGAACGCATCGGTGTGGAGCTCCTGAGGCACCAGCCCGATCAGCGAGCGCGCCGCGCGGTAGTCCTGGTTGATGTCGTGGCCGCCGACCGTGACCTTGCCTTCGCTCAGGTTGGCGATGCCGCAGATGATGCTGATCAGCGTGGTCTTGCCGGCACCGTTCGGCCCGAGCAGGGCGAAAATCTCGCCGCGCTGGATGTCGAGGTTGACGTTCTTCAGCGCCTTGAAGCCGGTGCCATAGGTCTTTGACAAATTGGCGACGGAAATGATCGGAGGCATGATGGGTAAATCGATCTCGGCCGGAAGGCAGCAGGTGCCAAGGCGGCGTTGGCCCGCTTTTGGCGGCGGGAACTGGTGGGCGTTCTCAGATAGGAACGCCGAAGCCGTTGCGCAATCCAAGTCCGTATTGGGATGGGGAGCGACCAATATTTCCCTCGATACCGGGCTCTTGAATAAATCGTGTGAGCCGGCGACGCGGACGCGAGTCCGTCCCTCCCGTTCAAGGCGTCGAATGATGTCGCGGCTGTTGGTTAAAGTCGACGCCGTTCTACGATAATCGATTATCTCTTTTTGCTAGGCTTCTTCGCAGGCGCTGCCGGGACCGGGGTCGCGGCGGGCTGCTCGCTCTGCTCGGGTTCTTTCGCGATGGTCACGATCTGGGTCCGCAGGTTGTCCGGCGATGTCGGATGCGTGGGATCGATGAATTGCTCCTCGCCGAGGCCGATGGTCTGAATCCGCTTCGACGAGATCTTGAAGGTGTTGACCAGCACGTCGCGCACCGCGTCGGCGCGGCGCTGGCTGAGCAGCACGTTGGCCTCGCGCCGTCCCGTGGCGTCGGTGTGGCCGACGATCAGGAAGTCGTACGGCAATAGCGAGACATGGACGAGTGCGTCGGCAAGTCGCCCGACCGTCTCGTAGGATTGCGGCCGGACGATCGGTGTGTCGGTATCAAACTCGATGTCGAGCGTGACGCTCGGCAGGTTTTGAAGCTCGGGCGCGATCGGGGGCCGCTTCGTGACGTCCGGCTCGTTGCGCGACCTGGATCGCGATCGCTCCAGCGCTTTTTGGCGCAAGGCTGTGATGTCGAGTTCCGGCGCGGTGTCGAAGCGGCTGAGCGGGCCGGTGATGTCGTCGCGCGTGAGCGCAGCCTGCGCGTGCGACGGCGAGGCGGGCGCCAGGACGACGACCAGCATGGCCGCGAGCAGGCTCAGATGGCGCAGGCTTCGATTGGTCCGCCGCATCACCGATACCCCGCGTCGCCCATCGCCTGGTTGCAGCGTGCGCTGACCTGTACCGTCGTCAGGCATGGGATCGACTTGCTGGTTTCCTTGGTCGAGCCGTTACACAGCTTGACGATTTCCCGGCCACAGGCATTGGCCACCGCCACGCGGGCCGCGATCCGTTTCTGGATGGCATCGAGGCTCTTGAGATAGCCGGTCGCGCATTGCGGCGACAATGCGTCGGTATTGCGTGACAGACACTCCTTGAGGCGATTCGCGTCCAGATTGACGCCCCGGCAATTGGCATCGATTTCCGCGCTGCAGCTTTTGGCCAGCAATGCGGCGGCATCGGAGAATGTCATCGTCTCCGCCGCCGCCAGCGATGGCGCAGCGAACGCGAAAACCAGCAGGATGAAAACGCCCCGGACCATGGCGCCATCTCATACGACGCGCTCCGCCACGGTCAAGGCCTACGAAGGGCAGAACTGTGGGGTCGCCTCCAGGTCGCACCTTCGCCCGCGTGACAGATCAGCGCGGCTTCGATCCGGTCAGCCGGACAATCGCCGGGCTCTGCTGCGATGCTGTCACATTCGCTCCACAAAACTATCGACCACCTTCTTCTCGCCGGCCTTGTCGAACGCGATGGTGAGCTTGTTGCCGTCGATCTTCACCACATGGCCGTAGCCGAACTTCTGGTGGAAGACGCGATCGGACGGCGAAAATTCAGACACCGTGCCGGTGGATTTCGCCACCAGTTCGCCCTCGATCGTCAGCGGGGCGCGCTTTTTGCGCGCGAAACCGCTGCCGAAGGGATCGGCTGCCGAATAGGATGACTGGTCCTCGTCGAAACCGCCCCGCGCCTGTCCCTGTGCTTGACCGTTTCCTTGACCGTTTCCTTGGCCGTTTCCTCGGCCGTTGCGGGTCTGGCCGCGCCCACGGGCCTGCGCGCGCTGCCAGCCCGGCGTGGTGTAGCTCGAGCCGAATGATTCCACATTGTCGAAACGCGACGGGCCATAGCCGCCGGCGCCGCCCCAGCCCGAGCCGCCCTTGGATTCCGTGATCTCGACGCTCGCCGCCGGCAATTCGTCGAGAAAGCGGGAGGGGATCGTGGTGGTCCAGGTGCCGTGAATCCGCCGGTTGGTGGCAAAATACAGTTTGGCGCGGCGCCGCGCCCGCGTCAGCCCGACATGGGCGAGGCGGCGTTCCTCTTCCAGGCCCGCGCGGCCCTGTTCGTCGAGCGTGCGCTGGCTCGGAAACAGGCCTTCCTCCCAGCCCGGCAGGAACACATTGTCGAATTCCAGGCCCTTGGCGGAATGCAGCGTCATCAATGAGACCGCGTCGTCGTCGGCGCCGCCGTCGCGGTCCATCACCAGCGAGATGTGCTCGAGAAAACCCTGCAGGTTCTCGAACTCCTCCAGCGAGCGCACCAGTTCCTTCAGGTTCTCCAGCCGGCCCGCAGCATCCGCCGAGCGGTCCTTCTGCCACATCTCGGTGTAGCCGCTCTCGTCCAGCACCATCTCGGCCAGTTCGGTATGCGTGGTCACCTCACGCTGCGCGCGCCAGCGATCGAAGCTCATGACCAGATCCCGCAGCGCGCCGCGCGCCTTCGGCTTCAATTCGTCGGTCTCGACCACCGCGCGCGCCGCCTCGAACAAGGGGATGCGGCGCTTGCGGGCATGGTCGTGCAGCAGCTGCACCGTGGCGTCGCCGAGCCCGCGCTTCGGCACGTTGACGATGCGCTCGAAGGCCAGGTCATCGGCCGGCGAGTTGATGACGCGGAGATAGGCCAGTGCGTCGCGGATTTCGGCGCGCTCATAGAATCTGGGGCCGCCGATCACGCGATAGGACAGGCCGAGCGTGACGAAGCGGTCTTCGATCTCGCGCATCTGGTAGGAGGCCCGCACCAGGATCGCGATCTCGTTGAGTTTTTCGCCGCCGCGCTGCAGTTCCTCGATCTCTTCGCCGATGGCGCGGGCTTCTTCTTCGGAATCCCAGGCCCCGGTCACGGTGACCTTCTCGCCGGCGACGTCCTCGGTGCGCAGCGTCTTGCCGAGTCGGCCTTCATTGTGTGCGATCAGATGCGAGGCGGCGGCGAGGATGTGGCCGGTCGAGCGGTAGTTGCGCTCCAGCCGGATCACCTTGGCGCCGGGAAAATCGTGCTCGAAGCGCAGGATGTTGTCGACCTCCGCGCCGCGCCAGCCATAGATCGACTGGTCGTCGTCGCCGACGCAGCAGATGTTTTTCGGCGGCGCCTTCTCTCTCTCGCCGCTCGCTGCGGGGAGGATACGTCCGTCGTCTTTCCGGGGCGTCCCGCCAGGTACGAGCCCGGAACCTCGAGATGAGCCCTCTTCATCGCCAGAAACAGGGTTCGGGCCGTCGGGCCGCCCAGGAATGGAAGAAAGAGGCGTGCCCGGCTTGGACGGCATCTGCGACAATAGCCGCAGCCAGAGATATTGCGCGACATTGGTGTCCTGATACTCATCGACCAGGATGAACTTGAAGCGGCTCTGGTATTGCCGGAGGATGTCCGGATGCTCGCGGAAGATCCGGATGTCTTCCAGCAGCAGATCGCCGAAATCGGCAGCATTGAGAATTTTCAGCCGCTCCTGGTAGCTCGCATAGAGCTTGCCGCCCTTGCCGTTGCCGAACACCGCGGCTTCGCCTGGGGGCACCTGCGAGGGCGCCAGGCCGCGGTTCTTCCAGCCGTCGATCAGGCCGGCCAGCATGCGCGCCGGCCAGCGCTTGTCGTCGATATTCTCCGCCTGCAGCAGCTGCTTCAGCAGCCGGATCTGGTCGTCGACGTCGAGCACGGTGAAATTGGATTTCAGCTGCGCCATTTCGGCATGGCTGCGCAGGATGCGGCCGCCGATCGAGTGGAAGGTGCCGAGCCACGGCATACCTTCCACCGCCTGGCCCAGCATCTGGCCAAGCCGGAGCTTCATCTCGCGCGCCGCCTTGTTGGTGAAGGTCACCGAGAGGATTTCGTTCGGGCGCGCGCGGCCCAGGCTGAGGATATGCGCGATGCGCGTGGTCAGCACGCGCGTCTTGCCGGTGCCGGCTCCGGCCAGCACCAGCACCGGGCCGTCCAGCGTTTCCACCGCCTCACGCTGCTCGGCATTGAGGCCGGAGAGATATTGCGGGGCCGTCGTGGCGCGGGCGCGCGCGGCGATCCCGCCAGCGACGGGCTGGTGGTCGGGAGCGGGAGCATGGCTCAGTCGGTTCGGCTCGGTCATTGCGAATCGTTTTTCCACCGCACGATGGCACTGCGGGGCTGCGAAAGGGAGCCTTCTTAGCAGGGATTGCAGCCTATATGGGGCCGGCTCAGTAGGTTTTACAGACTTATCGGAACCGGCTCGGACGGCCGGGTTTGCGAGCAAAAGCGGGTCTTGTTCCATCTGTCGGGCGATTTTCCGAGCTTCGCGGCGCGGAACTTTCGTTTCCACGCCGGATTGTTTGCGCAGGAGCGGGCGCCGATCGCGCCAATCGCTACGCATTCGAAACGGAGGTTCGTGTCATGCTGGGTTGGGTCGTCACCTTACTGATTGTCGCGTTGGTCGCCGGCGTTCTCGGCTTCGGCGGCATTGCCGGCGCGTCGATCGAAATCGCCAAGATCATCTTCTTCGTCGCCGTCGTGCTGTTCGTGATCTCGGCCGTGGTCGGCGTGTCGCGCGGACGAAGAGTCTGATCTCGCGTTCTCGCGGCAATTGTTATTTCGAGGGCATCGCGGCTTTGCCGGAGACGCCCTCGCGCAGCAGTATCGCGGCGTGCGCCTGCGCGACGACTTGTCGGACATCAGCGGCCGCAGATAGGCCGCCGACGACTGGCGTGCACGCGCAGAGGTGATACCGTCGTCCCCGAGCTTCCGGGGGCGTTTCATGCAATCAAGCGAATATTTGCAACGCGACGCGGTCGGCCTCGCCGAATGCGTTGCGCGCGGCGAGGCCACCGCTGCGGACTTGCTCGACCTCGCGCTGCGACAAAGTGCGGCGGCTCAGCCAAACACCAACGCGATCTGCCGCCTGATGGAGGGCGAAGCCCGCGCCCAATTGACGAAGCCGCTGACCGGCCCTTTCGCCGGCGTTCCCTTCCTGATCAAGGATTGCGCGCAGGACTATGCCGGCCTGCCGACGAGCTATGGCAGCCGCTCGATGCAGGGGGCCGTCGCCCGCGATCATGCCCATGTGGTGCGGCGCTATCTCGAAGCCGGGCTGGTGATTTTCGGCAAGACCAATCTGCCGGAATTTGCCCTCAAGGGCGTCTCGGATTCGCGACTGTTCGGCCGGGCCAGCAATCCCTGGAATGTCGATCACACGCCCGGCGGCTCAAGCGGCGGCGCCGCCGCCGCAGTCGCCTCGGGCGTCGTCCCGATGGCGGCGGGCAATGATGGCGGCGGCTCGATTCGCATTCCCGCCGCCTGCTGCGGCCTGTTCGGCCTGCGTCCCTCGCGCGCTCGCATTTCCTCCGGGCCCGCCTATGGCGAATATTGGTACGGCGCATCGAGCGAGGGCGTGATCTCACGCAGCGTGCGCGACACCGCGGCGGCGCTCGATGTCGCGGCCGGCAGCGAGCCCGGCGATCCCTTTGTGATCGGAAGGTCAAGCGAGCCCTACGCGGAATCGATGCGCCGCGATCCCGGCCGGCTGCGCATCGGCTTCACCGCGGCCTCGCCGATCGGAACCGAGGTTCACCCCGAAGCCGTCGCGGCCGTGAACGAGGCGGCCAGATTGCTCGCCGGTCTCGGCCATGAGGTCGAGGAAGCGGAGCCGGCGATCGACGGCGCTGCGCTCGCGAAAGCCTTCCTGCATGTCTATTTCGGACAGGTGCCGGCCATGGTGGCGCAGGCCCGCGCGGCCGGCGCGCGCAATTCGGATTTCGAACTGCTGACGCGGGTGCTGGCGACCTTGGGCGGTGCCACCTCAGCCGGGACGCTGACGGCGCAATTGCTCGGATGGAACGAATTTGCGCGGGCGCTGGCGCGCTTCCATCAGCGTTACGACCTGCTGTTGACGCCAACGCTCGCGCATCCGCCGATCCGCCATGGCCAGGGCGACCCGTCGGCGGCGGAGCAGGCGATGCTGAACCTGCTCGACCGGATTGGCCTGCTTGGACTGCTGAAACGTCTTGGCCTGCTCGAGCGCACGGTCGACAAGATCGCGCGCGACAGCCTGCAATATGTGCCCTTCACCCAGCTCGCCAATCTGACCGGCACACCGGCGATGAGCGTGCCCTTGCACTGGACTGCGGACGGACTGCCGCTCGGCGTGCAATTCGTCGCGCGTTTCGGCGAGGAGCATCGGCTGCTGCAACTCGCAGCCCAGCTCGAGACGGCGCGGCCCTGGTTTGCCAGGCTGCCGGCATGGGTGACGGAGTGCGATCGGGCTTGAGGAGGGGGCTGCTAGCTGGAGGTTAGCGCTTCACCGGCATGGCGATCTGGCGGCCCAGTCCCTCAGGGCGCGGAATCGCCGCATGGGCGTCGACGACCGACTGAATTCGCGCGCGAATGTCGGGCGGAAATGGCGCGGTCTTGCGGGCAGTCATGTCGATATGGATCGTCATGTTCTCCGAGGTGGCTGACAGCCAGCCTTCGCCGGCGTGGCGCAGCTCTTCAAAGGTGTGCAGCCGCTTCGCGTCGGCGCCGACCAGCATGATCGACACCTGCACGGGATCGCCGAGATGAATCTCGCGCAGATAGCGGACATGGCATTCGGCCGTGAAGGTCGAGCCGTGGCGTTCTCTCATGTAGCTCGGCCCGATCCCGAGCTCTGACCACAATTCGTCGATCGCGCGATCGAACATCACGTTGTAATAGGCCATGTTGAGGTGGCCGTTGTAGTCGATCCATTGCGGCTCGATCTGCATCACCGAGGACAGGAAGGGTGTCGGCCGGAGCACGTCCTGGGCAGGTCCAGCATCGGTCATCAGGTCTTCCCGTCGGTTCGCCACAAGGTCTATTGACCCGCAATATATCCTTTGCCACGGTCCTTCAAAGCCGGGAGGAGAGACTGTGAACATCAACGTCACCAATACCTTGAAGCGCCCCGAACCGCAGGCGCTGGCGAGCGCCCTGGAAGCCCTGGCCGCGCGCTTCGGCAACCGGCTGGTCACCTCTCAGGCGGTCCGCGAGCAGCACGGGCATACCACGACCTGGCTGCCGAACCAGCCGCCGGACGCGGTGGTCATGGCGCAGGAGACGGCCGATATCCAGGACGTGGTGCGGATCTGCGCCAGACACGGCGTGCCCGTGATCGCGTTCGGCACCGGCACCTCGCTGGAGGGCCAGGTCAACGCGCCCGCCGGCGGCATCTGCATCGACCTGCGTGACATGAACCAGGTGCTGGAGGTCCATCCCGAGGATCTGGACTGCGTGATCCAGCCTGGCGTCACCCGCAAGGCGCTGAATGAGCATCTGCGCGACCAGGGCCTGTTCTTTCCGATCGATCCCGGCGCCGACGCCTCGCTGGGCGGCATGGCTTCGACGCGGGCGTCCGGTACCAATGCGGTTCGCTACGGCACCATGCGCGACAATGTATTGGCGCTGAAGGTGGTGCGCGGCGACGGCGAGATCATCAAGACCGGCACGCGGGCGAAGAAATCCTCCGCCGGCTACGACCTGACGCATCTGTTCATCGGCGCCGAAGGCACGCTGGGCATCATCTCCGAACTGACGATGCGGCTGCGCGGCATCCCCGAGACCATCGCGGCCGCCGCCTGTTCCTTCGACAGCCTGCGCGGCGCCTGCCAGGCGACGATCCTCGCGATCCAGACCGGCATTCCGGTGGCGCGCATCGAGCTGCTCAATGACGAACAGGTCAAGGCCAGCAATTCCTATTCGAAACTGTCGCTGCCGGAGACGCCGCTGCTGCTGCTCGAATTCCACGGCAGCGCGGCCGAGGTCGGCGAGCAGTCGAAGAATTTCGCCGAGATCGCAAAGGAATGCGGCGGCGGTGATTTCACCTGGACCACGCGGCCCGAGGACCGCACCAAACTGTGGCAGGCGCGGCACGACGCCTATTGGGCGGTGAAGGCGTTGCGCCCCGGCGCCGGCGTGGTGGCGACCGACGTCTGCGTGCCGATCTCGCGTCTCGCCGACTGTGTCGGCGAGACCGAAGCCGATCTGAAGCGGCTCAAGCTGATTTCGCCGATCGTCGGCCATGTCGGTGACGGCAATTTCCACTGTTCGCTGGCCTGCGACGTCGACGACAAGGAGGAGATGGCGCGCGGCGAGGATTTCATGCACCGCCTGGTCGAGCGCGCGCAGGCGATGGGCGGCACCTGCACCGGCGAGCATGGCATCGGGCAGGGCAAGCAGAAATATCTGCAGGCCGAACTCGGCCCCGAGGCGCTGGAGGCGATGCGCGCGCTGAAACGCGCGCTCGATCCGCAGAATATTTTCAATCCTGGGAAGATCGTGCCGGCGGCGTGACGGCAACGCGCCTCTTGCGATCTATTGCCGCCCTCGATATCCTGCCCACCTCTGATTGTGGTTGCGATACCAATCAACACAGATTGTAATTCTAAAATTGATTCTGGTTCGATAATTTGACGGTATGGAGGCTTCCATGGACGTGGGGGCGGGGCTTCGTCGAATCGGTATTGGCGTAATCATGATATTTGCTGCCAGTTCGTGCCTGGCGGACGATTGTCGGTTCTTGATGCGCGATCCGCTGCAATTGCGGGGTCACCAGGTGTTCTTCCGGCCAAAAGGTGCGGATGGCTGGACGGCGCTGGACGGCGTGCAGCCCGATCTCAGCAGTCAAACCGTGGACTTCGCCTATGTGATTCGCGAAAACATCGATCCTGCGAGATCGGGTGTCGTGATTGTGAAATCCGCGCGGACGCGGCGGCTCGATGAGCCCTTGGTCGGACACGCCGCGAGAGATGTTCATCTCGTTCGCCGCGCCGAAGCCTTCGATAACGGCAAATGCGGTGCCGTCGCCGATTTCGGCGAGAAGGATATCTCTGCCGCTTCCTATGAGCGATACCACGACGAAGGACGCAAAGTTGCCGAAAGCGGCGTCTTGCACGCATTCCATTTTCGCTATGCGGCTCGCAGGGGGGCATGCCACGTCACCGACGACGGCACGCAGGATTCCATCGTGCCATGGGATGCGCGCAGCAACCGTTCTGAGTTCTCCTTCGATCCCGCCGTCGTTTCCGGCGGCAGCTACAGCCAGGCGCTTGCCTGGTTTGGCATCACCCCGACCTATGCGAGTTCGCAGAAGCTTGCCGACCAGCGTGTCGAGCTCAAGCAGTATCGCGTTGACGCCGCGTTGCCGACCTGCGTGCGATTCCGCCTCTCTGCCCTCGGCCGCGGAAGTTTCCTCAGGATCAACGATCTGGAGGATCTGATCGCGAACGGCTTGAACTATACGCGCGCGAGTGAAAACGCGTGGGCGTTGTCTCCTTAGGTTCGGCCGAAGGTGAGCGGGATGAGCGGCCTCATGCGTGACGATGCTCCGCCGGCCAGCGAGCAGGACGTCATCGACCGGGAAAGAATTGCAATCGGCCTGCATCGGGCAGAGCGCCTTGGCGGAGCCGATCCCGCGCCATGGGCCGGCATCGGTCTTTCCGGTGGTGGAATCAGGTCGGCGACCTTTTGTCTTGGCGTGCTGCAGGCGCTGGCCGAAAAGGATTTGCTGAAACGCTTCGACTACATCTCGAGCGTGTCGGGAGGCGGCTACCTGGCCACGTCCCTGCAATGGTGGTGGCAATCGCGGCGCGACGATGAGCAGGGCCAAGCCGGGCCGGTTTTTGGGCTCTCACCGTCCAATTTTCCTTATGGATCAGCTCGGCCCAGCCCCGATACGGCGTTGACGCCCACGCAACTGCGTGCGGAGAAAAACCTGGCATTTCTGCGCGCGCATAGTTCGTATCTGACGCCCGGGCGCGGCCTCAGCATCTGGTCCATCCTCGGCGTGCTGTTGCGTACGATCATCATCAGTTCGCTGACCTGGATTCCTGTGATCGCGGCGTGCTTTCTGGTGTTGTCGATAGTGGGCTATCCGCTCGACCTGCTGTTTGGCTCGTTCAAGGTCCTTTCGCCGCTTTTCGGCGTCATAGCCGAGCGATGGGATCATACGTGCGACGATGTCTTGCACTGCCATCTCGAATATCCTGCGGTCTACGCTCTTGGTCTTTGGACTTTCTACATCGTGACCGGTCTGTTTGTGGTCGCGGCACTTTTGTTCGCTCTCGTCAGCCGCGCTCCCCAGGACGCCGGCGACCCTGCCCAGACCGTCGTGACGTTCAGCGTGCTTGGCTTTGGCTGCCTGGTCGGATTGCTTTGGGTTTTGTTCGGCTACGAATCCCGCGACACGACAGTGATCTTGGTGGCCGTCGCGCTGGCCGTCACCTTGGCGGTTTGCGCGGTGATCGTCATATCGGAATTGATGACGCCAAAGTCGCTCAATGCCAGTTATTGGCTGCGGCGCACGACCGAACGCATCATGGGATTGGCCTTCATTCCATCGCTTGCCATGCTCGTCTATGCGACGATTCCGATCATGCCGTTTCTTGGAGATCAGTACGTCTCCGACCATGGCGTCCAGGCCGCAATGGTCGCACTGTCCAGTCTCCTGAGTGGCGTGGGAGCGGCGCTGTACGGCTATTACACATTTCTCCGCAACATCGTGCCTAGCCTGATCGGGCAAATCGCCGCTACCGTTGCGGCGATTGTCGCCCTCTACATGACGGCGGTGACGGCCTATGTTCTGGCGATGCTGCTGCTTCATTTCCAGGATCTGGGCCAGTGGAAGGTCTACACGCTGGTCGGCATCGGCAGCGCAATGCTGCTGGCGTTCGCCATTGCGCTCGTTGCCAACGTCAATTATGTGGGCTTCCATCGGTTCTACCGCGACCGGCTGATGGAAGCCTTCATGCCGAAAGACAGCGCGGTCGAGGCGATGCAGTCGGACTTCTCGCCCGCCGCCGACAGCCTGTCCGTCGGCGCGTTGCGGGATTTCTTCGCGGCCCGGCAGGCGGGCGACGCTTGGAGAGCGCGGCCTTATCCGCTGATCAACACCAACGCGATACTGATCAACGACGACGATCGAAAAGTGGCCTCGCGAGGCGGCGACAATTTCCTGATCTCGCCGTTTTTTGTCGGGAGCACCGCCACGGGCTGGCAGGACACGCTCAAATATATCGAGCTCAACGGGCCGCTCACCTTGGCGTCGGCCACGGCGGCATCAGGCGCCGCTGCGAATGCCAGCGCCGGTTACATCGGAACGGGCATCACCATGAATCCGCTGGTCTCGGCGGTGATGTCGCTCCTGAACATGCGGCTTGGGCTCTGGGTCGGCAATCCGGGGCTCCGGACGTCGCGGTGGATTCGCTCGATTCCGACATTCCTCATGATGGGCATCTACGCAGGCTTCTCCAAGCATCGACGCGACAGCAAATATCTCGAGCTCACCGATGGAGGCCATTTCGAGAATCTCGGTTTGTACGAACTGGCACGCCGGAAACTGGAGATCATCCTGATTGTCGATGGGGAGGAAGATCCGTCGATCAGCCTGTCCTCACTGGTTTCGGCGTCGCGGCGCATCGAGCAAGATTTCGGCGCCCGGCTGGACTTCGCCAAGGGTGAGGAGGGCCCCGAACGATTGGTCATGTATCCGAGCAATGGCGGTTATCCTGCCGGCGTCAAATACGCAAAAGCGCCGTTTCTGGTCGGGACGATCAGCTACAAGGACGGCAGCCATGGCGTGCTGATCTATGTGAAAGCGACTCTGATCCGTCAGATGGACTTCACGACGGCCGGCTATCTCGCCAACAATCCCACCTTTCCGCACCAGACGACCGCAGACCAGTTTTTTGTTCCAGATCAGTTCGATGCGTACCGCCTTCTTGGCTACGATAGCGCGATACAGATGATCGACGCGCTCGAACTGCAAACCACGATCGCGTCCTGGAAAGCCGTGACCACAGGATATGCGAGGCATTCCGACAAGGAAAGGTTGGACGTCGCGACGGCTGAAACGGGTCTCCGGCTACGGATGCCGTCGGCACAGCGTATTCCGCGAAAGCGGCGGCTGAGACGCGGACCCTGAACCGCCTCGATTTTACCCTGGCGGTGCCAGCAGCGTGCGAAGCTTGGCGGCGACGCCCTTGGCGTGCAGCATCTCGCGGAACATCCGCATCCAGGCGGCGAACACGATGTTGAGCGGATTGGTGCTCGCAGGCATGCCGGCGACGCCAAACCGCATGGCCTCGTCGCGAGGCGCGGCCGCGAAGGTGCCGAACAACCGGTCGAACACGATCAGCACACTGCCGAAGTTTCTGTCGATGCACGACGGATTCGATGCATGGTGCACGTGATGGTGGCGCGGCGTGTTGAGCACCCATTCCAGCGCTCCGAGATGCGGCGGACGCGCTACGTGCAGGAAGAACTGGTAGATCAGTCCCGTTGAGAGCAGCGCGACCACCGCCGCGGGATTGAAGCCGAGCGCGACCAACGGCAGATAGAACAGGAAGCCGCCGGTCAGGTGAGCGCCCCAGCCGAGCCGGACCGCGGCACTGAGATTGAGACGCGTCGGCGAATGATGCACGGCATGCGTTGCCCAGAACCAGCGGATCTTGTGCATCGCGAGGTGATGCAGATAGTAGCAGAACTCGACTCCCAGGAACAGCGCGCCCCAGCCCCAGACCGTGTCGAGCTCCAGATCGAATAGCCGATGCCGATAGACGACCATGATGGGCACCGCGGCGATTCCGGCGGTGAGGGCTGCGACGGCCTTGTTGCCAAGCGCGATCGCAAGCGAGGCAACGGACTCCCGCGCGTCATAGCTGCCGCCGTCGTCGTTCAGGCGGTGGATCAGATATTCCGAGAGCATCAGGCCGAGCATGACGAGAAGGACCATTCCCCTCCCGTGATGACCGGTCGACGTCAGCAAACCCGTTCTCGTGTGATGAGCTCCCTCTGATCGGTGCCGGTGATGGCCGCACGCTGAAAGGCCCGCGGCCATGACCCGTTGCTGTGCCGGGCATCACTTGCCGGGCGATTGCGCCCGCGCTTGCGCTTGCTTCATTGCGCTCTTGCAGCCGTTGGACAACTGATCGAAGTGATCGAGCATGCATTGCTTGATGCGTCCGCCGCCCGGAAGCACGCCGGAGCAGACCGCGCGCATATCGCCGCCGCAGGCGTCCCGGAGCGCTTGCCGGTCCTGAGCGTTGGCGGCAAAGGCCGCAGTGGCCGCAATGGTCGCGGCGAGCACGCCTGCGATGGCGAGCCTGAGATCGCGCAGCCTCGCGGGCCTCACCATGCGCACACCCTGCGTGGGCCGAATACCGTCTGCGTCCACCAGCAGTGGGCGGGATCGTAGACATAGGTCGGTACATAGCCGGCATAGGGCCCGTAGCCATAGGGACCGCCATTGCGGTAGCACATGCCGTCGCGTCCGCGATGCCAGCCAAGGCCGCAGAGGCCGCTGACTTCGATGACGGAGTTCGCAAGCGGGGACTGCGGCGAAACAGGAAAAGCCTGAGCCGCCGGGCCCGCCATCGCGGCGATGGCGAACGCCGCCACGGTGAAGAATGTTCGCATGGAGCATCGATCCTTTCGTGCTTTGGTGTTGTCGATCAAGAGCCGACCGTCCTCCTTTGTCTTGAGGCCGCCGGCTTAGGAAGCCGGCACCCCCTATCGCAACAACCTGCCTGTCGGTCTTTGCCTCCGTGTTTCCGCGAGTCGCGATTTTGTAACGTTTTGTAACCGTGGTCGCCTGCCCTCTTGCCGCCCGTGCCCGGCTTCATAAAGTGCGGTCATGGACGATCGCACCATCATGATCGTGGAAGACGATCGCGAGATCCGCTCGCTGCTCGCTGATTTCCTGACACGTGAGGGTTTCGCGACGATCTGCGCCGAGGACGGCGCGGCGATGGATCGCGCGCTGCTGCGCGGCCGACCCGACCTGATCGTGCTCGACATCATGCTGCCCGGCGAAGACGGTCTCTCGATCTGCCGGCGGTTGCGTGCGCGCGGCGGCCTGCCGATCCTGATGCTGACCGCCAAGGGCGATGACGTCGACCGCATCGTCGGGCTCGAGATCGGCGCCGACGATTATCTTGCAAAGCCGTTCAATCCGAGGGAATTGCTGGCGCGCATCCGCGCGGTGCTGCGCCGGGC
>NZ_JBAURI010000337.1:0-2258 GCF_049581145.1 Bradyrhizobium sp. | reverse complement strand
AAGGCCAGCGGCGTCTCGCCGAGCCGGATTGGGCTTTGGTGCACCGCGAGCTCAAGCGCAAGCACGTGACGCTGTCGATCCTGTGGGAGGAGTACATCGCAGGCGAGCCCGGCGGGTATCGCTATTCGCGCTTCTGCGAGCTCTACCGCGCCTGGGAGGGCCGGCTGTCGGTGACGATGCCCCAGTCGCACGCGGCCGGCCACAAGCTGTTCGTCGATTATGCCGCCGACGGCGTGCCTGTGGTGATCGACCGCCTCACCGGCGAGCAGCGCGCCGCGCAGATCTTCGTCGCAGTGCTCGGCGCATCGAGCTTCACCTACGCGCAGGCGACCTGGACACAGGGGCTCGCCGACTGGATCAGCGGCCATGTCGGCGCCTTCGAGGCGATCGGCGGCGTGCCAGCGCTGTTGGTGCCGGAAAATACCAAGGTCGCGGTGATCAAGGCCTGCCTCTACGATCCGCAGATCAATCGCAGCAACGCCGACATGGCGGCGCATTACGACACCGGCATTCTGCCGGCCAGGCCGCGACGGCCACGCGACAAGGCGAAGAGCCTGCCCCCGCGAAGGCGGGGGTCGAGCAGGCGGTGCTGATGGTCGAGCGTTGGCTGCTCGGACGGCTGCGCCATCGCACCTTCCACAGCCTCGCCGAGGTCAATGCGGCGATCGCCGAGTTGCTCACCCGGCTCAATGAGGAGCGGCCGATCCGGCGGCTCGGCGTCACTCGCCGCAAGCTGTTGGAGGAGATCGACCGGCCGGCGCTGAAGGCCTTGCCGGAGAGCCCTTACGTGTTCGCCGAGTGGCGGATCTGCCGGGTCAGCATCGATTATCACGTCGAGGTCGCGGCGCACTACTACAGCGTCCCGCATCGCTTCGTCCGCGCCGAGGTCGAGGTACGCTTCACCGCCCGCACCGTCGAGATATTCCACAAGGGCGAGCGCATCGCCGCGCATCAGCGCATGAGCGGCAACCACAAGCACACCACGGTGCCGGAGCACATGGCCTCCAGTCATCGGCGCTACGCCGGTTGGACCATCGAGCGCATCCGCAAGGATGCAGCCACCATCGGGCCGGCGACCGCCGCGCTGTGCGACCTGATCCTCGATGAACGCGCACATCCCGAGCAGGGCTTCCGCGCCTGCCTCGGCATCCTCCGGCTCGTCCGATCTTACGGACGCGAGCGGCTCGATGCCGCCGCCACGCGGGCGATCGACATCGGCGGCGCACTTATAGCTCGGTCAAATCGATCCTCGCCAACAATCTCGATCGGCGTCCTTCGCAAAAGCGTCCCGCGGACGACGCGCCGATCCTCCATCCCAAGATCCGCGGGCCGCGCTACTACAACTAGGAGATCACGTGTTGCTCAATCATCCGACCCTCGATCAGCTCTATCAACTCGGCCTGCACGGCATTGCCAAGGCCTTCGCCGACATCGAAGCCGGCGGCGACGCCGCAAGCCTTGGCCATGCCGAATGGCTCGCGCTGCTGCTCGAACGCGAAGCTTCGCTACGACGCGACAAGCGACTGTCGAAGCGGCTGCAATACGCCAAGCTGCGTCAGCAGGCCTGCGTCGAGGACATCGACTATCGCACGCCGCGCGGCCTCGACCGCGCTCTGCTGACGATGCTGGTCGAAGGCCAATGGATCGACGACCACACCAATCTTTTGATCTGTGGGCCGTCCGGCGTCGGCAAGAGCTGGCTCGCCTCGGCGCTCGGCAACAAGGCCTGCCGCGACAATCGCTTGGTGCTCTATCAGCGCGTCCCGCGGCTGTTCACCGATCTCGCTTTGGCGCGCGGCGACGGCCGCCACTCCCGCCTGCTGCGTGCCCTCGGCCGCGTCGATCTGCTCATCCTCGATGACTGGGGCCCCGAGCCGCTCGACGCCGCCGCCCGCCACGACCTGCTGGAGATCCTCGAGGACCGCTACGGCCGCCGCGCCACCATCGTCACCAGCCAGCTCCCGGTCGATCAATGGCACGCGCTGATCGGCGACCCGCAGCAGACGCCTCCCGAGACTTGCGCCGATCGTAATTTCCTTGCGTATGTGAGGACTGGACCCCGCCTGATCCCTGCTGGCTGGCTCTTTAAACTCATCGCCGGACTCCGGAAACCGGTAGCCACCCAACGCCAGGGAATTGTGCAACGCAGCAAGTTGCTCCGCCCAATGAAACATGACCATTGGGCGCCAAACGTGTTCGAGTCTCAAATATTGCCAATTCGCCTGTGCGCCGCTACCGTTGCGTGCAGTGGTGCAACC
>NZ_JBAURI010000336.1:0-3997 GCF_049581145.1 Bradyrhizobium sp. | reverse complement strand
CTCCACTACGTCTACTTCCCGCGCAACTTGTCGATCAGGGGCGACAGGAACGACCCCCGCGACTTCTTGCTCTCGCTGCGGCCCATCAGCCGCTGCGCCATCTGCAGAAACATCTCGGTGGTGCGATGGCTCGCGGAGATCTCCGCGATCATCTGCCCATTGTTGGCGGCCGAACCGAACATCTGCGGATCGAACGGGATCGCCGCGATCGGTTGGCTTTCGATTGCCTTGGCGAATTCGCCCGCGTTGATTTCCGGCCGCTTCGGCACGCCGACCTGGTTCAGACAGTAAAGTGGCGCACGGTCGTTGGGACGCGCGGCCTTCAACAGGTCGTAAATGTTCTTGGTATTGCGCAGGTTGGCAAGATCCGGCGAGGCGACGATCAGAATGTCGTCCGCCCCGATCAGGGCGCGCTTGGTCCATCCCGACCATTGATGGGGAACATCGAGCACGATGCAGGGCATCGTGGTGCGCAGCGTGTCGAAGATCGAGTCGAACGCCTCCGCGCCGAAATCGTAAACCCGCTCGAGCGTGGCGGGCGCGGCCAGCAGGCTCAGATGGTCGGTGCATTTCGAGAGCAGGCGATCGATGAAGGCGGTATCGACCCGGTCGGGCGAGAACACCGCGTCGGCGATGCCTTGCGGCGGGTCCTGATTGTAGTCGAGACCGGCGGTGCCGAAGGCGAGGTCGAGGTCGGCGACGACGGAATCCATCGCGAGATCGCGCGCGATGGCCCAGGCGACGTTGTGGGCGATGGTCGAGGCGCCGACGCCGCCCTTGGCGCCGACGATCGCGACGATGCGGCCGACCGATTTGGCCTCGGGCGCCGAAAACAGGTTGCAGATCGACCGCACCACGTCGATCGCGGTGACCGGCGCGATGACATAATCGCTGACGCCGCGGCGGACCAGTTCGCGGTACAGTGCGACGTCGTTGATGCGACCGATCACCACGACGCGGGTGCCGGCGTCGCAGACCGTCGCGAGCTGATCGAGGCCGGCCAGGATGTCGGTCCGCACATCGGATTCCAGTACGATGACGTTCGGGGTGGGGGCCGAGCGGTAGGCTTCGATGGCCGCGGCCATGCCGCCCATCTGGATCTTCAGGTGGGCCTTGCCGAGCCTGCGGTCCTCGCCGCCGGCCTGCACGGCGGCCGCGGTTTCCACCGTCTCGCAGAAGGCCTGCACCGATACGCGCGGAGCCGGCGCGATATGATCGTCCGCAGGCGGGGCTCCGGTCGCCGGCTCGTCTTGCGGATTTTGGCGGGCGTAGCTGATCATTTGCCGGTGTCGCTGAGCTTGGCCTTGTCGGCCTCAGGATATGTGGTCGTGGTTGTCGAGCCCTTACGATACTTCTCGAAGGCTTCGCTGCGCCGCGTCGTGTAGGACGGCGTCTCCGGCCGGGGCTGCACGAGGTCGGAGGGATTGTCGACCATGGCCGCCATGTTGCGCTGATAGGCGCAGCCGAAATTGTAATAGGACTTGTTGTCGTAATAACTCTTGTTCTTGATCGAGGGCCCGAGATCCTCCGGCCAGAGGCCGCAGGGGCCAGCGACCGCCGCAAGCTTGGGATAGCTGAGACGGATCGGGGCCATCTGGTGCGGGTCCTGGGGATGGTATTTATGCACCATGAAGCCGCGTGGCGGCACGCCCGCGGCTGCCAGTGTCGCCTGGATCTCGCGGAAGGCGTCGGCGGCCGCCCGCGCATTGGGGGTGTCAACCGGCACATCGGCCGTGATCGCGCCCGTTCCTTCGTGGGACCAGCTATGCGCCAGCTCCACGACATCCGCACGCTCCGGCGCGGAGAGGCCGCCGCGGCCCTGGCCGACGAACACCACGATCGAATGGTTTGCTTCCTCGATGGCGATCGGATGGCGCAAGCGATAGTCTTCGGGAATGCTCGCCGTGGACACCGCCTCGTCCGTGTGGGTGCAGGCCCCGAGCGCCACGGCGAGGCCGACCAGCGCGCCTGGCATGCGCAGCGCGCGGTTGCGTCGAAGGAATGTTCTGGCTGTCATCGGTTTCAAGTCCTTGCCACGCCTTAGTCGGTGATAAAGCCGTAAGTGCCGTGGTAATTCTGCGCCGGTTCCGGGCGGCCGGGCACGCCATAGATGCGATTGATGTTGCCGAGCAGATCGGCCTGCGGATCGGATGCGGCGGCAAAGCCGTCATCCGGACGCGACAGGTCCTTCTGCGCGACCGCCCGCACAATATAGGGCGTCACCAGCACCATCAGTTCGGTCTGGCGGCTGGAATAGTCGCGGCTGCGGAACAGGGCGCCAAGGACCGGCAATTCCATCATTCCGGGCAGGCCGTTGACCGCCTGCTTGGTCTGATCCTGGATCAGGCCCGCCATCGCCATCGAACCGCCCGAGGGAATCTCCAGCGTGGTGTCGACCCGGCGGGTCTTGACCGACGGAATGATCAGGTTGTTGAGATTGAGCGAATTATCGTTGGAGACTTCGGAGACTTCCGTCAGCACCTTCAGGCTGATCCGGCCTTCGCTCAGCACGATCGGCGTGAAGTTGAGCGAGATACCGAACTTCTTGTAGGAGATCGTTGGTGCGCATTGCCCGATCGAGCCTGACGCCGTCGTTGTGCAGGTTACGCCGGTCGGCACCGGAAATTCGCCGCCCGCGATGAAGGTCGCGGACTCGCCGGAAATCGCCGTCAGATTGGGCTCGGCCAGGGTTCGCACCACGCCGGCGCTTTCCATCGCCCGCAGGGTGGTCTGCACGGATGGGGCCGCCCCGAACGCCGTCGTGAGGGCATTACCCGAGACCAGCGGCGCTCCGTTCGCCGTGAATGGGTTGGTATTGGTGAAATTGACGACCGCCGTGCCGTAGTTCAGGTTGGCCGTCAGATCGATGCCCATCTGCTTGATGATCGTGCGCGCGACTTCGGCGACGGTGACCTTGAGCATCACCTGGTCCTTGCCGCGGACCACGATCGAGTTGACGACCTTATCGGCGCCGCCGACCAGCCGCGCGGCCAAATCACCGGCCTGCTGCGCGTCGATCGGATTCGCCGCCGTACCGCTCAGGACGACGCCGTCGCCGAGGCCCTCGATCCGGATGTCGGAATTGGGCAGCGTCTGCTTGATCGCCGCGCGTACGCCGTTGAGATCACGGGTGACGGCGATGTCGTACGCGGCGATCTGCTGGCCTGCCGCGTCGAAGAACACGATATTGGTCTGGCCGACCGCCGCGCCGATGATGTAGGCGCGCTGCGCCGAACGCACCACGGCATTGGCGATCTTGGGGTCGGCGACCAGCACATCCTTGATGTCGCGCGGCAGGTCGATCACGATGGATTTGCCGATGCCGAGCGCGAGCGAGCGGGCGTTGATCTGGCCGTCGGCGACCACCGGACTTGTTGCGCGATAGTCGCCGGCTGCGACGGGGGTCAATGCCGGGTTGAGCGTCAGCGCGGCCACCGCCGAAAATGACAGGGCGCGGACCAGCAAGGTCCGCATTGTCGGCCGCTTTACCCTCCACTTCATCATCTGTGTCCTCTCGGTCACTGCTGCGCCGTCATCGAAGCCGAAGTGCCGACAGCGAGGCCAACGCCGGCCGCGCGCGAATCAACCGCCGAGCCGGTTTCGATCTCCGAGCGCCGCTCTCGATTGCCGGGACCACAATGTGCGGGATATTCATACGCTTCACTTTCCACATGACGCCGCGACGCTTGCGTCGCCGTGATGTGGAGTTGACCAGCTATTCGTCAAAGCATGGTTAATGAGGCGTATCTAAATCGCCTTAACCACTAGTTTAACGGGGATGATCAGTGCAGGCCGAAGCGGGCGATGTCGATCGCCTTCACCCACTCGGTTTCCGGATAGATCATCAGCGCGCCGATCGCGAGCGCGATCCCGTAGGGAATACCGCTGTCCTTGGCGTGCAGCTTCGTGAGCCAGGCCTGCCCGGTCAGGACACAGGGCAGCGGCCATTGCCGGAACTGCAGCAGCAGCAGCGTCAGCGCGCCGCCAAACAGGGAGG
>NZ_JBAURI010000335.1:0-5361 GCF_049581145.1 Bradyrhizobium sp. | reverse complement strand
TCATCAAATCCGCCGACGGATACCATCTCGCCGGATGAAGCAGCGCTTCCCACTTCCGCTTCCCAAACACCCTACAGGCCGCGGGAAGCGGAAGCCGGAAGTCCATCAAAGTTCTTGCTCAGCGGTCCATCAAAAAACGCGGCGACGCTCACATTAATCGCCTTCGCGCGCTCGACTAACTCGGCAACCACAGCCTCACCGTCTGCCCTGGAGAAACGTTTGTTGAGAGACACAATCCGCGATTGCTTGCCGGTCTGAGTGAGGATCATGATTGCCGTGTTCTGATCCTCGGTGCATTCCTTCAGATCACGGCTCCAGCCTCTGAGAATCCAACCGCGTCTTAGCAACTCGGCAGTCACAGCTTTCGCATCACGACCGAAATGGTCATCGGCGACTTCGAAGAAGATCTCGGCCTTGCAGTAATCACTGTAGGAAAACGCGCCATTGCGACCGTGGCCCAAGAAATCGCGAATCTTCTTGGCGGAGTATCCATGTATCATGTCCCTGCGATTGAGTTTCACTTGCCCGTCCTCAACAGTCTACAGATTAGTGGATGGGGGCGTGGTGATCCAGAGGGGGTAGATCTGCCCGCAAGGGGTCATTCTCGGCCGATGGCGTTGTCCGCGTCACGTCCGATTTGCCCCCGACAGCGACGCAAGAGCCGACATTCCGGCCCAGCGGCTTCGTGCCACGAAGAGACACTGCATCTTGCAGAGCCATGCGCGGCGCCATCGGTTGTCCCACTCCCCGATTATGCCCGAGCGAACCTAAGACTGCCGTTGAACGATTGTTCAAGCTCTGCTCGGGCCTGAGGCGAAGACGGACGTTGGTTGCCGTTGAATACTTGGCCATGCTCCGCCATCAAGTCCAGCAGGAAGAGAGTTACGTACAATCGGAAGAGCCGGTCGTCGGACAACCCTGCGTGCCGCAGCCAGGCGGAGACATATTGCAGCGGGCCGCGTTGGACGGTGAGCACGGCCAATGTCAGCGCGGCGGCGTAACGCGGATCGCCAAAGCAGAGGTCGTCCACGTCAACGATTCCGGACACGCTGCCCTCCGTCGTAACAATCACGTTCTTCATCGTGGTGTCGTGTAGAAATGGCCTGGGCGGAATCGCGTCGATGTCGTCGCGCATCCTGCTCAGTTCGCTCTGCACGACATCAGCAAAGGCGATATCGAACAGGCCGGCGGATGCGATCCGACGCTGCGACCGAGCAAGATGGGCATCGAGCACCTGTGACCAGGCGGAATGTGGAGCTTCCTCCGGCGTAACGGCATAGCCGTAGCGACCGGCCGAGCCGGTTTCCGAGGTGATCGATTGTGCCTGTGCGACCGTGGCTGCGATCCGATCCAGCTGGCTATCGGTGAAATTCCCTATCCATGCGCCGAGGTCCGTGCCCGGCAAACGCTCGAGTACCAGCCAAGGGAAATTGGACTGAACGTCTTCCGCCAGGATTGCGGGCAAAGGTACGCCGCGTGGTCTCAACAATCTGGATAGATAAACAGCCCCGGTCATTTCCGAGTGCGCGGTGGTTCTTCCGATGCGCACAACGACCGGTTCCCGACCAGCGAATTTGGCCTCGTAAACATAGTGCTGCGCTCCCGTCGTGAACCGCGAGACGGTCTCGGGCGAGCATCCCGTCACCTGCGCCGCGATCGCGGAAGCCAGTTCGGCGCTGGGCGCTCTTTCTTCGGCTTCATTCCGCATGTTCGATCCGACCCATTCCGCGGGAATATTGGCAAGGTATTGGGTCTTGAATTTTGCAACAATGCCACGCCGTGACAAGTTCCGTTTCGGGTCAAGGGCGGCTGTGGCCGGCAGGCTGATGGCACAGCCGGTCTACCCCCAGCTTCGGAAATACCCGTGCGTTCGGGCACTTACGTTTCGTGCCACTAAGCGACATGCCCGCGGCCTCGACAATTTCAGAAAATGCTACTGCATCCGTTTGATTGCCGGAGGAAACCACTCACCGCCTTTGACTCCGGGCGCTGAACTAAAGCTCTTCGACCAATGGCGCGTAGTTTGCCCGATACGCTGATTTCGCGAGGAAGCGCGTCATAAGATTGCGAACCAATGGTGGAAGGTTTCTTATCCTGTCCCGTTGGCGGGTCTGTTCATGCAGCCAACGGATCCGGGCAATTCGTTGGTTGGTGTATTCGTTTGTCACTTTTGCCACGTCTTGTCCCGAGACGATGAGTTTGGACAGTACCAGCGCGTCCTCGAACGCCATGGCGGCACCGGACGCCATGTTCGGAGAGGTTGCGTGAGCTGCGTCGCCGATGAGCAACACCTTGTCCGCGCCCCATGGTTCCTGCAGGATATCTTCGATCGCGCCGAAGTGAATCTGGTCCGAAGTCCGCAGCTCTGCCAAGGCCTCAGGCACGGGGGTTGCGTACGATGCGAAACGTGATCGCAGTCGCTCCAGTCGGCCTTCCAATGGATCATCGAGAGGCTCGGCAACTGCGGCATCCGCGTAGCAGTAAGCCTGCCCCTGGCCAACAGGTATGAACAGAAAGACCCCGTGGTGTCCCGCAAAGAGGGTCCATCCACTGACTGACGGCGGGCACTGCACGAGAAAGCGCCAGCTCACTTGCCCACAATAACGCGGCTGCGCCCCCCCGAACGCAAGTGTTCGAATGGATGACCGTACGCCGTCGGCTCCGACTACGAGGTCGTACATACGCTCAGTGCCGTTGGAGAATTGGACGGCAGCGGCGGCCCCGTAGGTATCGAGGGCACTCACGGTCGTCGAAAACTGAATGTCTGCGGGTCCCAATGCATTGACTAGCGATTTCTGGAGTTCGGCGCGGCGAATACCGACACAAGGGCCGCACTTCGCCCACACGCTCGCCGTGTCGATCACGGCCAGTTGACGCCCCCGATCATCGAGAATGGTCTGCGTCCGTATTACCGAGCCGTCTTGCAGGGCTTCGTCAGCCAGGCGCAAGGACCCGAGCGCGCGCATCGCGTTGCCGACAAGATAGATTCCGGCGCCGGGAACGGACCACCCGTGCTGGCGCTCCACGATATCGGGGTTCAAGCCTTGGCGTCTTAGCGAAATGGCTAAGGCGAGCCCGGCCATGCCAGCACCGACGATGAGTATGCGTTCAATTTTGGACATGGTTTCACTTCGAGCACTGAACAGCGCTTCACAGTGTATTTGGCAGCGCGACCAACCGGCCGACGATACACCGAGAAAGGACCGCCGTTGTATTTTCACCCCTTGGCTCTGGAGGAAGCATCTTTACGGCTCAAACGTGTACTTTGATAGGGGCGGAAACGCTTGAGGCAAGGCACGGTTGATGCGCGGCTGATGTCCGAGTCGGGTCAAAATGCGAAAGCCTCAATATGAGCAAATGCCTTCGGCTCCTCCACTAACAACGGATATCCCCAGACGGGAGTTCGGCGGAGATAAATCCACGGGAAGTTTCCAGAGCATTCAAATATCATGCGAAGCGGTCAGCCTTCCGGCCCAGCGGCATCAAAGAGCGGAAGTTGATCTTGAGGCGGCGCGGAAATGCGGCTCCGGCTAGCGGGTGTGAAGCCGAACTCTGACGCAATCCGCATCATGATTTCCGCCTGCCGGTTAGCGATCGCAAGATATGGCGATTGTATCGGAAAACCGGTGGGCGATTTCACCATGGTTCCATACTTCTGTATCTGCTCCATGCTTTCGGCCCACATCGCATAGGCCCCGCAATACGTAGCAAGAGCTCCCCGGTCGAGATTGGTTATCAGGTTTAGCTTCGAGAGCTCACCGGTCAGTCGGAGCCATTCGCGTTGGGCGCCGGGGCTCAACTCCGGCGGACATTCCGGCAATGCTGGTTCTGGTCGGGGCTCGTGCGCGTTCAGGGGACGCTTTCCTGGATTTCCTGTCAAAGCCTTGATCCTCGTTGGTTTCGGACGACGACCGCGCATCAAGCCACCCGGTCCAGCCAATTGATCATGAGCCAGCCTCCAGCGGTCCGGTTGCCGGGTCGAGCGCCTCAAAATGGGCGCCATCGCTTTCGCGTACTGCTCTCTCTCCTGTGAAAGCTTGCCAGCGACGGATTGCGAGATCGACGAAGAGGGGATCGATCTCGATCGCCAAGCAGACGCGTCCGGACGATTGTGCCGCGATCAGGGTGGTGCCGCTTCCCAGGAACGGCTCATAGATTGCCTGGCCAGGGTTCGAATTGTTCAACATCGGTCGGCGCATGCATTCCACGGGCTTTTGGGTTGCGTGCCTGGTGTCAGCGTCCTGTCCACCACTCGGAATGTTCCAGAGGGTGGTTTGCTTGCGGTCGCCGGTCCAATTCCCCTTCTTTCGAACCGCATACCAGCATGGCTCATGCTGCCAGTGGTAATCGCCCTGGCTCATGACCAACCTCTCCTTCGCCCAGATGATTTGAGCCCGGATCGCAAAGCCGGCTTTGAACAGGCTTTCGGCGACAATGGTCGAGCGCAAGGCGCCGTGCCAGACGTAGGCGATTTCGCCGGGAAACAAGCTCCATGCAGGCGCCCAATCCGCGACCTCGTCGTTTTGAATTTTGTCCTTCCTGGCCGAGTTGTTGACGCCCCGCCGGTGGCGCCATGCAGGGTCGTACTCAACGCCATAGGGGGGATCAGTGACCATCAACTGCGGCAACGTGGCCGCAAGTACGGCGGACACCAACTTAGCGTCCGTGCTGTCGCCGCAGCCGATACGATGCGGCCCCAGCATCCAGATATCGCCCGGCTGGGAGACAGCTGTTTCGCAAAGCTCCGGTACCTCGTCCTCGTGAATCAAACCGGACGCCGCTGCGCCCAAGGCGGCCGCCAACTCCTGCTCGCTGAAGCCCAGGATCTTCAGGTCGGCACCCAGCTTACCGAGGTCCGCCAGCTCCAACTTCAGCATGTCCGCATTCCAGCCGGCGTTCAGCGCGATGCGGTTGTCGGCGAGCATCAGCTGTCGGCGTTCGATCTCGCTCAAGCTCCTCAAAGGAATCACCGGCACCTCGGACAAGCCGAGCAGCCGGGCGGCGGCAAGCCGGCCGTGGCCCGCTACAACGTCGGCACCCTCTCCAACCAGGAGGGGATTGGTGAAGCCGAAGGCTCTAATACTCCCGGCGATCTCGGCCACCTGCGCCGCGCTGTGAGTGCGAGCGTTACGCGCTGAAGGAATTAGCCGCTCGATTGGCCAGTATTCGATACGAAGCCCCTCTTCAGCCGTGAGTCCGCTCTGCGACACGATCTGGTTCATGTTGCCACCTCAGGATTTGTCATGACCCTCCCCCCCCTCGGGAATTTCGCGACACTTTTTCGGGTTGAAGTTCGGCTCGGCGCCGCGCCGGAAAATAATACTCGAAAGCGAGAGACCCGGTTGCTGGACCGCCTTGTTT
>NZ_JBAURI010000334.1:0-7515 GCF_049581145.1 Bradyrhizobium sp. | reverse complement strand
CGACTGCGGCGCGCTTCAGCTCGGGCGCGGCGTCACCCGGCGCAAGCCGCGTAAAGGCTGCGCAGAGTTCTGCGATATTCCGCCGCGTGGCATCGTTGAAGGGACGCATGGCGCTTGACTACACCATGCGTGCGATCGATGAAATGACGGAGAATGGAAGGGATCGACGGACATGCAGGAATGACCGACAAAGCCGCCGCAAAGCTCAAATCCGACGGCTGGAAAATCGTCGATACCACCGGATTCCTGCATCTGATCGGTCCCTTGTGGCAACGCGTCGTCGACGGGGGGCACGAATACGCGCTGATCACCGAGGACAAGCACCACAATCGCCGCGGGCTGGTGCAGGGCGGCGTACTGATGACCTTCGCCGACCGCACCTGCGGGATCACCGCGCGCCAGGTCTCGGGCAAACCGATGCTGGCCACCGTGCAGATGGACACGCATTTCGTCGAGGCCGGCAAGATCGGCGAAGTCCTGGTCTCAAGGCCTCACGTGGTACGCTCGACCCGCAGCCTGATCTTCATCACCACCGAAATCACCGTCGACAAGCGCTGCATCGCCATGGCGAGCGGCGTGTTCAAGATCCTGAAGAGCGAGTAATTTGATCCGTCGTCCCGGCCTTGAGCTGGGACCGACAACATCAATTGATCATTGCGCGGCGCGACCGGGTCGCCAGGACGAGGCTGACGCGTTATCCTGCACATGGCCTCCGGCCTTAGCCAAGGGAATGATCGATGCAATACAAACAACTCGGCCGCAGCGGCCTGAAGGTTTCGCCCATCTGCCTCGGCACCATGATGTTCGGCGGCCCGACCGACGAGGCAACCTCGGCACGGATCATCGCCAAGGCGCGCGAGGCCGGCATCAACTTCATCGACAGCGCCGACGCCTACAACAACGGCGGCTCCGAGCAGGCGGTCGGCCGGGCCATTGCCAACAACCGGCCGAACTGGATCCTCGCGACCAAGCTCGCCAACCCGATGGGCGACGATCCCAATCGCTGTGGCTTGTCGCGGCGCTGGGTGCTGCAAGCGGCGGATGAAAGCCTGAAGCGGCTTGGCACCGATTATATCGACATCTATTATCTGCATAAGGAAGACCATGCGACGCCGCTGGAGGAGACAGTGCGGGCGATGGGCGAATTGATGCGACAGGGCAAGGTGCGCTATTTCGGCGTCTCGAACTATCGCGCCTGGCGCGTCGCCGAGATTTGCAACATCTGCGACCGGCTCGGCATCGACCGTCCGGTCGCGAGCCAGCCCTATTACAATGCGATGAACCGGATGCCGGAGGTCGAGCACTTTCCGGCCTGCGGCTATTACGGGCTCGGCATCGTGCCTTACAGCCCGTTGGCGCGCGGCGTCCTGACCGGCAAATACCAGCCCGATGCCGCGCCCGACAAGGATACCCGCGCCGGCCGCAACGACACCCGCATGATGCAGACCGAGTGGCGGCCGGAGTCGCTCAAACTCGCGCAGGAGATCAAGCACCACGCCGAGAGCAAGGGCATCACCGCGGGCCAGTTCGCGGTCGCGTGGGTGTTGAACTCCGCCTTCGTCAGTTCCGTCATCGCCGGCCCCCGCACCGAACAACACTGGGACGACTACATCCGCGCGCTCGACTATCGCTTCACGGCGGAGGATGAGGCGCTGATCGACCGCCTGGTGGTCGCAGGCCATCCGTCGACGCCGGGATTCAACGATCCGGCTTATCCGATCGAGGGCCGGCGGGCGCGGACGGGGTGAAGGCGGTAGCGTGGCGGCCTGATCGCCAGACTGAGCCGACAGCCGACCGGGCCCCGGAGGGTTCTTGCGCGATCAGCGGAAATCGGGTGGCCTGTGTCGAAGAGATGAGGTCTAGCAAACCTGTGACATCTCTTGACGGATGACGTTGTGCCGGTGGGCTCGGATTCGAATCTTGAACGCTTCAAGCGCATGACTTGGGGTGCATGGCATGCGCGATTCCTCATCAGAACCATCAAGACGGTCGATCATGTCTGGAGCATGCTGCGACTCGCCGGTGAGCGAGGCAGGCTGGCGGAGCTTTCTGCGGCGGAATGGCGCGACCTGGGCGAACACAGGGTGCGTGAGGAACTCAAAAAATGGCCTTGGCAGGGATGATCGGTTTCGTTGACAATGGTACATTACGTTCAATCCGTCCCGATTCTCTGCCGCGCGCTGCTCTCGTCCGTCGCGGCCGCGCGCATCCCCGAGCCCGAAAGCCGGCACGCCGCTATAGATCGACTCGTATTCGCCAGCCCGCACCTTGTAGCTCTCGTGCCAGATGCCGACATCGCCGCCGCGCGTCCTCGATGCGGCGATTGAACTCGACCAGGCCGGCCAATGCGGCCCGCACGGTCGCGCGCGTAGCGCTCGAGGTGATCGAAGCTGCGCGAAAACTGCACAATAATCCTGGAGAGGCGGTGATGGACGAGGAAGCCCGGCTCGGAGCGCGGGCCTCCAGCTCCTTCAGCATCCTCGGCATCGCCCGGGACCGGCGACGCGGCTGGCAATGATCTCGGTCATGCGATTGATCCCTGGCTGGAAAGCTTGCGCGAAACGTGCAGAATGGCCGTACTGGCGACGGCTGCGCGCAAACCCGCCGCGAAGGCCAAGCCGGCCGCTTGTTTCGAGCAGCAGCGGCCCGCGGGTATCATAAATGCGGTTCAGAAGAGGTGGTCGATGCCTTTGCGCAGCCTTGGTTTGCATCTTGCTTTACGTCTTGCGGCCAGCGTCGCCGTGCTGGCCGGTTTGTCCGGCTTGGCCATCCCCTCGGCAACCGCGGCGACAGTGGTGGCGCTCGGTGCCAGCAACACCTATGGCAAGGGCGTGGCCCGCAGCGAGGCCTACCCGGCGCAGCTCCAGGCCATTCTGCGCGCCAAGGGTGTCAACGTGCATGTGGTGAATGCCGGCATCAATGGCGACACCACCGAGGGCATGTTGAACCGGCTCGACCGCGTGGTGCCGGGCGGAACCAGCGCCGTCATCCTACAGCCAGGTGGCAACGACAGGCGCAAACGCAGTGCTGATCGTACCGGAGAGATCGAAAACCGGCTGCACGCCCGCGGCATCCCCATGGTCATGCTGCCGAATAGCGCGCTCAGCGGATTGCCGCATCAGCCCGACGGCCAGCATCTGACTCCGGAAGGTTATCACATGCTGGCTGAGGAAATAGCGCCCCAGGTCATGGCGGCGATCGGCCACTAATCCCGCGGCGGCGATGTGATTGGTCCGAGGTAAATATGCTGGAAGCAAATCCGAACCCCGACGTAAAGCATCTGGCTTGCCTAAGCGCGAGGCCAAAGCGCCGCGCCCGTGTTCTTTGAGTTCAACAGGGGCAGATGGTACACGAACCGCTCAACGATCATCGCCCGTGCCGGGTTTCGTGAAGTCGCAGAGGAGAAAGCCATGCACCGTCAGGCTCTGAAACTCGCAATCCTGCTGTCGGCGAGCGCATTCGCGACAGCCGGTTCGGCCCTCGCCCAGGGCTCGATCGGCGGCCCCACCAAGAAGATTTCGATTGGCGGCGTCCCGACCAAGCCCGCTTCGCCGCTGGTGCCGGCCGGCAAGGTCGGCACGATCACGATCCCGCAACACGCCCAAACGGCCTGTTCCGGCCCGTCTTGCCTAAGGGGCACAGCCGGCGTCAGCGCGGGTCTCCACAAGAACGAGCGAAATCCAGCCGAGGGTTCCCCGCTCAGGGTTCGTCGACCAACCCCATCCTTTTCAAGGTCGGAGGCAGGCTCGCTTCGATCAGAGCGGTGATCGCTGTCTTCAATTTCTGATTCGCGGCCGCCCCATCCGGTCCCGGCAGAAAGGAATCGTCGACCAGTTGGCTCGGTCCGGCCAACCGGCCGATCTCATTGGCGCCGATAGGCGGCGCCGTCCTGTTGTCCCTCACATCGAACTCGCGGCCGCCGACCAGCCGGACCCGGTACAGCGCATGAATCCGGATCGATGAATCGGTCAACGCGCCGCGGACCGCAGGGATGGGCATGCAGGGTCTTTCCATGGTGCAGTCGGCGCATTCCGCTCATCGTCACGGATGTCCGGCTTCGCTTCGTTTGGTTGCGAGGTCCAGGAAAGCCGCTGATCGTCGCTGACAAAGACCGGATGACAAGAGTTTTTTGGAGGCGGCGCGGCGGCTCCGACGAGATACCGGCAGCGGCGCGGCTCGCGGCTCAAAAGACGATCATCGTCAATCGTCTACGCTGCCCATGCCGGCCCAGCGGCCTGCCGCCGCAAGGCGCGAGGCCGGCAATCCGTCTGCTTCGCGATGGATTGATGCCACAATCTCGACAGCCCCGGTTCGGTCGGGCCACTTCAATCGCCCGATCGAGAAGGCCGCCCTTCAGGCGACAGATCATTTGACGAGCCGCGAGACTCGCAATCTCGGTGGTGCCGCTCACCGCGAAGCCCCGCCTTCGCCAGCGAGGATGAAAGGCGCCCAGAAGAAGGGATGGGCGCGCTCGGACCCGTTCGTCGTGTCGTCGATCATGGCGAGCATCGCCCGCCGCAGCGCCTCAGCGCGTCCGATCGCCGGGTCTTGGGCCACGGCACCGATCATTCCCGTCGTCAGCTTCACCGGTGCCTGCGAATCGACCGGCCAATGCGAGACCAGCAGCGAACGCGCGCCGGCGTAGAAGAACGCCTTGGCGAGGCCGGACAGTCCTTCCGCGCCCGGCGTGCCATCGGATGCCGCGGTGTTGCATGCCGACAGAATGACGAAATCAGCATCGAGCCTGAGTTGCGAGACCGCGGACGCGCGCAGCAATCCATCGTCATCGGGCGTCGGATGGGCAGGAGGCGTGAGCACCAGCGCGGGCTCGCCGAGCGTCGGCAGATCGCCGGCGATCAGGCCATGGGTGGCAAACGAGATCACGCGGGTGTTGGCGAGGTCGAGGCGGCGCAGCGTGGCGATGCTCGCATCCGGGCCGAGATGCAGGCTCGTGTCCGCCGCTCCCAGGATTTTGGCTTCCGCACGCAACTCGTCGGCGGTTTCCGGCAGTCGCGGCAGGCGGCGCAAATCCGCGCTGCTCGCCTCCGCTCCGCGATAGAGGCTCGCCATGTCGATGCCACGCTTCTCGCCGCTGCCGTCGAAGATCGGATCGCCGAAACCCGCGAACGGATCGGTGCCATGCTTGGCCTGGGCGAACCGGCGCAGCGCGACCAGCGAAGACGCCGCCGGCACCACGCTGATCGCCTGGCGGCGAACCAGCCAATCGACCGCCTGATAGTCCGAGGGTTTGTAGTCGGAGAACTTGGTGATCGCGGCCGGCGATTTCGTCACCAGCACCGCGAAGGGCAGGCTCTGCAAGGCGCCGTCGGGGGACACGACCAGGTTTTTGGCGTCTGCGATCAGTGCATCGGCCGGCCCCAGCAACGTCCGATACAGCTCGTGCGCCTTGGCGACGTCGACGGGCGCATCGTTGGCAAGCCCCGCGCGCAGCGACTTGACGATGGCGGCGACCTCGCTACCGGTGGCGGCGAGCTTAAAGAAATGCGCATCCTGTTTGCGGATGACGAACAGGAAGCTTTCCTTGTCGGCGAGCGTAAAGGCCACAAAGGCTTCGGCCGGGCGGAGTACGGACTGAACATCGGCGACATGGACCGGCCGGGCTTCGGCCAGTTCCGCGAAACGCGGAAAGCCCACATGCAGCCGGTCATTGTCGGCCGCGAGCCTGGCCGCGATATCGCCCTGCTCCTTGCGCGCCGCGGCTTCCGATACAGGGTTTCGCTTGTCGGGCGTGAGCGCGGCGGCCTTGAGCAGATCAGAATCCAGTTTGTTCCAGCGGTTCGACAAATCTTCGCGCTCGCGCACCAGCGCGGCGAGATCATCGGTGCCCGAGGCGTAGCGGGCCATCATGCCGGATACCGCCTTCGCGGTCTCGATCCCGCCCGCATATTGCCCGGCGCGAAACGCCTCGTCGATCGTATCATTGCCAGGTTGATTCGCGCCGGCCAATCCGCTCGCGAGCAGGTGCATCAGGCGCAGGAAATAGCCGCGATCGGTCCGTCGCTCGCGCTCGTTCGTGCCGGTGCGATCACCGCCGGCGTGCTCGGCGCGCTTGACCAGGATGGCCACCGCTCTACGTGATGCCGCGAGCGCGTCGTCGCGACGGCCCTCCGCGTCATCAAGGGCTGCGAGCGCATTGAGCGTGCCGGCGACATCGGGATGATCCGGACCGAGCGCGCGTTCCTGGATAGCCAGCGCGCGCGTCAGCAGAGGCTCAGCCTCGGCATAACGTCCCTGCGCGGTGTCGATGAAGCCGAGATTGTGCAGGTCGGCTCCGAGTTCGGGATGGTCCGGACCGAGCGCCTTCTGCTTGATGTCGATGGCGCGTGTCAGCAAGGGCTCGGCATCCGCGTAGCGGTCTTGCTCCATATACAGGACGGCCAGATTGTTGAGGATCTGGGCGACATTCGTGTTGGCGGGCCCGAACGCCTTTTCGCGGATCGCCAAGGCGCGCCTGAACAGCGGCTCGGCGTCGGCATAGCGGCCCTCTTTCATATAGTCGGACGCGAGGATGCTGAGCTCCGTCACCACCTCCGGATGATCGGCACCGCGCGCCTTCTCCTCGATCTGCAGGGCCCGCTTGATCAGAGGCTCCGCGTCGGCATAGCGGCCCTCCTCGCTGTACAGGAGGGCCAGATTGTTCAGGCTTTGCGCGACGTCCGGATGATCCGGCCCGCGCGTCTTTTCACGGATCTCGAGCAAACGCTTGATGAGAGGCTCGGCTTCGGCGTAGCGGCCCTGCCGATCGTAGAGGCCGGCCAGATTGTTCAGGCTGGTCAGAACATCCGGATGCGCCGGACCCAGCGATTTTTCCCAGCTCACGGTGACGCGCTTCAGCAGCGGTTCGGCATCGGCGTAGCGCCCCTGATACAAATAAAGCACCGCGAGATTGTTCAGCACCCGAACCGTTTCGGGGTGATCGGCCCCTCGAAGCTTTTCCTGGATCGATGCCGCCTGCTTGTACAGCGTGGCCGCCTCGTCGTAGCGGCCGATCTGGGCGTCGACAAAAGCGAGATCGTTGATGCTGTTGGCGAGTTTGGGATCGGTGGGCGGCAGCGACGCCTGGCGGATCGCAAGCGTGCGCTGTAAACCGGCTACCGCACTCGAATACCGGCCGAGACCGAAGTCGGTGTGGCCGAGCGCATTGTAGATATCGGCGAGCACCGGCGAGGTTGCTCCCAGCGCGGTTTCGCCAAGCTTCGCCGCGCGCTCCAATGCGTCGGCGGCCTTGGCGGGATTGTGCTGATCCTCGTACTGCACGCCCTGGCGAAACAGCGCCATGCAGTCCTCGCGCGGCCCGGCCAAAACCGCTGATGGCAGCAAACAAAACACCGAACAACAGATGACCAATCCACGCACGCTTTATCTCCCGGAATCTCCGGGATCACGGATACCAAGAGACCCCGTGACCGGGTGTGAGCTTGGTCACGCCGGTCGGCGATGACTGATCCCGCGATCTTTCAGCAGCGCAAGAGGAATCCTGCGGCTTTTTCAGTC
>NZ_JBAURI010000333.1:0-7476 GCF_049581145.1 Bradyrhizobium sp. | reverse complement strand
CTTCAAACAGGCCGATTGCGAAGGCGGCCGTGAGGTAGGCCTCCCAGGCCGCCTTGTGCGCGCGAAGCTCTCCGTTCACAGGGTTTGGAATGAGGCCCCCGGCGTCAAGAATCCGAAGGCGGGTTTGCAACCTTTGGCTCGGCGAGCGTATTTGCCCTAGATTGGTTATGACCTCGGGTGTGAAAACAGCCCACAGCGGTTCTGCGGGCACCATGTCGCTCATCCTTTCCTTCATCTCGCCCTTCAGGTCGACGCGGTCGCGCGGCTTCATCGGACGTCAGGCCGTCTGTCGCAGATGTGCCGCCGGCTGAAGATCGGGATGAGCAGGGTCAGGAATTTAGCCAAGCCCGGGTAGCCGTGATGCCGCCGATAATCGAGTACTCTTCATGCGGCGCTTGCGGATCTACGACCAGGAGCTGGTCGCCGCTGTGCAGCGGATTGCCGGCAACGGCACCGGTGATACGCGCTGGAAGGTTCCTGGGGTGCTCGACTGGTCGACGGGCGTCTACAACCCGCTCGTCGATGTCACTAAAAGACGACCACGCTTTACGCCTCGGATCGCGATGTTTTTCTGTTTCTGGTGAACGATTTGAATCCCCATCGAGGCGGGAAAACTGCCGGATGGCTCTCCAGACCTCAACTTCCGCGGCTTCTACTCCTGGAACTCCGAGGTCGGCGCCAAGACGTTGGGCATCGCGAGTTTCTACCTAGGGGCCATTTGCCAGAATCGCAATCTTTGGGGCGTCGAGGATTTCGAAGAGATCACCATCCGCCATTCCAAATACGCGGCCTCCCGGTTCGCCCATGAGGCAGCGCCCGCGCTGACGCGTTTCGCCAATTCCTCGCCGGTGCCTCTCGTCAACGGCATCAAGACTGCGCGGGAGCGCATTGTCGCAAGGACAGACGACGAGAGAACCGAGTTCTTGCGCAAGCGCGGCTTTGGCAAGTCGGAGACGGCCAAGATCATCGAGGTGGTTCTCGCCGAGGAAGGCCGCAAGCCGGAAAGCGTCTTCGACTTCGTGCAGGGCATCACGGCCGTTGCGCGCGACAAGCCGCACCAGGACGCTCGGCTAGATCTTGAGGCGCGGGCTAAGAAGCTGCTCGACCGCGGTGCTTGACGTCAGTCCGGTTTTGGCGGGTTTTCCGCGCGGAAGATTTCAGTCCCCGTGATTGCTGTTCGGCGTCGCCCTCCAGAGGAAGAGGGCGGCGCTCGGTTTCGTGACGGGTCAGGAGATCCAGAGAAAGGTTCTGGATTGCCCGTCGCGGAGCAACCTCAATGGCTAAATCTGTCCAGAAGATCACGCTCAGTCAGTCTCGTGATATTCCCTTCAACCGGCTGGTGCTGAGCCAGTCGAATGTCCGTCGCATCAAGGCGGGCGTCTCAATCGAGGAGCTCGCGCAAGACATCGCGCGCCGTACGCTGCTGCAGAGCCTCACCGTGCGGCCGGTTCTCGACGAAGGCCAAGGGCAACCCGCCGCTCAGCTCATCGAGCATCTGAAGAAGGGCGCGATGGCGGAAAGGGCGCAAGAATTGCTCGCTGGCTCTGGGCTGGCTGCCGGAGCCGTTGCGCACGCCCGGCTGGACGATCGACGTGACAGCTCTGGGTTCCGAGTTCAGCCAGATCCCAGCGATCGCTCCAGGTGGAGAAGAATCGGCGGTGACCGGATACGAAACGGCCATGGCGGATTTTGCGCAGCCAGCGGAAGATCAACCGGTCGCGATGGAGCCGCTCCCTGACGCGGCCGCGTAAGCACAAGGAGGACGCCTCAACTTCGGCCCGCCGGCAACGGCGGGCCTTCCTTTCTACAGGAGGCCTTCGTGCAAGCTTCTGATCTCAGTCGCCGCCTCGCGGAGCGCGCGGAAACTGTCTGCCGGCATTATCTTTCCAATGGGCGACGGGTTGGCAGATACTGGGTCGTCGGGGACGCGCGCAACATGCCCGGCCGGTCGATGTTCGTTCGGTTGCGCGGGCCTAATGCGGGGAAGGGCGCAGCTGGCAAATGGACGGATGCTGCGACCGGCGAGCACGGAGATCTGCTCGATCTGATCCGGGAAAGTTGCGGTCTTGTTGAGTTTGCCGATGTCCTCGCCGAGGCCCGTCGCTTTCTCAGTCTGCCGCGATCCGAGCTTGCGCCGGAGTCCAGCCATTCAACGACGCGTGCTCCTGCCGGCTCACCGGAATCGGCGAGGTGGCTATTTGCCATCTCGAAGCCCATCCGTGGGACGATCGCCAAGACTTATCTTCGCGCGCGCGGGATTTCGGCATTGCATGAGACCGCAAGCCTTCGTTTCCATCCGAGCTGTTACTACAAGCCGGACCACGACTCTCCAGGGGAGATATGGCCGGCCTTAATCGCCGTCACCACTCTTAACGGTGTCATCACCGGCATTCATCGTACCTGGCTGGATCCTTCCGGGCGAAGTAAGGCGCCGATCGATACGCCGCGCCGCGCGATGGGATATCTGCTCGGCAATGCGGTGCGTTTCGGCGCAGCGGAGGACGACGTGCTCGTTGCCGGCGAAGGCATCGAGACCGTGTTGTCACTGCGCTGCGCGCTTCCAGCCTTGCCGATGGCCGCTGCACTGTCGGCCAATCACCTCGCCGCCATGGCCCTGTCGTCGAGTTTGCGTCGGCTCTATATCGCTCGCGACGCCGATGCCGCGGGAGACACGGTGCAAGCTGCGCTGTTGCAACGTGCGGAAACCGCTGGCATCGAAGCCATCCCGTTATCGCCTCGGCTGGGCGACTTCAACGAGGATCTGCACGTCTTCGGCCTCGATAGCCTGCGGGCAGCATTACGGATCCAGCTGGCACCGGAGGACGTCTCCCGCTTTCTGCTCTTGCCGGCTACCGTCGCATAGGCGGCGTTTGAATCCCATCAACGTCGACAACTCGGTCGCGCGGCGGCCTAACGCCGAAAGAGCCGCGACCACGGCCTTCTAGAGGGCGATCGGACGGCAGCCGGCACGGGCCGGCAATGGCTGAGGGGCGGCTATTTTCCGCCGGCCCTCACGGGCCTTTGCATCGCGAAACAAAATAGCCGCCCCACAGCCATCCTCCGTTGGCGCTGCGGCCCTCCGCGTTGCGCCGGGTGCTGGCCCGTTCCGCCCACCGTCTGAGGATCGCCACGAAGGCCGCGATGGGCGCGGCCGATCCGGCAAAGGACCTCATCCCATGACCGATCAAGACGACTTCGAACGGCCGCACGCGTCATCTGCCACCGACCTCATCCTCAACGAATTGCAGCTCTTTGGCTACCGTCCATTCGACGATCAGCCCGATCCGAGACCGCTGCCCGAAGGTAGGACGATCGCTGGCGCCGTCGCCGACATCTTTGACGCCCTCGTCGCCACGCTGAACGACACCCGGCTCGAGCCCGACCTACCGGATCTGCTCTGGTCGACGGTCAACCTCTTTCACCGCGCCGCAGACCGAATTAGTCGTCAACTCGACGACAACGAACAGGCTCAGCGTAAGAGCCAGCGCGAGCAGAACGGCTCCGAAGTGCAAGCAGTCGAACTCGAGCGTCTGACGGCAGAAGGCATAACATTGATCGAGCGCCGTAATTGCCTGGAACTCTTCCGCGACCAGGCCATCGAACGCTTTGAGCTCCACACCGGCTCCGCCTGGCGTCCTCGATCGGGATCACTCGTCAACCATCGCACGCTCACCGCGGCGATGATCGACTCCCGCGATTTCATCGCAGCCAAGCGCCGGGCAGAGACGGAGGTCATGTTGCCACCCGGGCCGAAGATCGCACTCACCGGCGGCCTCGACTTCAACGATCACCGTCTGATCTGGGATTGCCTCGACAAGGTTCACGCCAAGCATCCCGACATGGTCCTGATCCATGGCGGCTCGCCAAAGGGCGCCGAGCTGATCGCCTCCAAATGGGCGACCAACCGGAAGGTGCAACAGATCGCGTTCAAGCCGGACTGGACCAGGCACGCCAAGGCGGCACCCTTCAAGCGCAACGACGCCATGCTCGAACTGCTGCCAATCGGCGTCATGCTTTTCCCCGGCACGGGAATCCAGGACAACCTCGCTGACAAGGCGGAGCGCCTCGGCATCCCCGTCTGGAAAGTCGGCGGCGCATAACCGCCTCTACTCTCACCCACACCGCCAACGCGGAGTGCATCGTCGCCACTCCGCGTCGTTTCGCTTTACGTTCAAACCTGCGCCGTGGTGGTGGTGGAAGGCGTGACTGATCACCTATGCACATGGAGCTACCACCATGCTTGCCCTTGGATTTCTTCTTAACGACGTTGGTATTTGCCTGTTCTGCTGGCTGATCTTCACGCCGGCGGGTCTACGCCTTACCTTTTTTCGTGGCGATCAATGCCGGCATCTGGGCCCAGCACAGCGGCGCCGGTGTGTTCGGCACGCCGCTCGTTGCCGTCGCCGCCGGCGGCATGACACTGGCGATCGCTCAGATCGCGTTTGCAATGACCCGCTCGCTGATCTTGCGTGCCGTCGTTGCGGCCCTGTTCGCGTTGCCGGCCGCATTTGCTGGCTATCATGCGGTTCTTGCGATGGCGGAAATTGGAGTGCCTTCGCCTGTTTGGCGCGAAGGGTTTGCTTGCCTCGGTGCCGTCTTCATCGGCGGGACAGCGTGGACGCGTTTGACCATCTTCACGGAGTCCGGCCCGCACGAGGCGGGCAGGGGGCTTGGCAGTAGCCTTCAGCTGGTTCTCACGGCTGCGCGCGAGAGATGATTTCGTCACCTTCGTCGTCGAACAGGTTGGCGTAGACCTGTGCGAGGAGTGCCAAGGGCATAAGCGAGAGATAGTCGCGACCTTCCCCGAACCACCACTGCGGCCGCATGCAGTGATATCGGTCTGCCCGCAGATACGTATGGAGACATCTCTTCAAGCTCTTTCCGAGCTGACAAGACCGTCTTTTCCCGCAACTCGTTTCTTTCTCTTCGCGGAAACGTTCCGACCTTTTGTACGGCAGAACCGAGATTGGCCACGCTTCTCCCGAGTTGCACGCGACGCACCGGGCGTGATGGCTCGATCTGGCCGAAGACCGGCTGCGCCTCGATCGTCTGGGCCGCAACTTTGCCGCAGCGACTTTCTGTCCGGCGGATTACATCAGTCGCGTTATCGTACCTGTTACGCGAGAATGCGACGAGGCGCGCTAGCGTTTGCCAAGATGCGTTTTTCTTGCCGTTGATGCGCGGGCGCCAGCAGGTGTTCGATCCACCCAGGCATGTCCTTGTGCTGCGTCGGTGTCGGCCGCCATGGTGGTCTCCGTCAGTCCTGTTCATGGCGCGTCCAACGCAACCTCGAATGGGCTGATCGGGCTCGAGGGTCGGCAAGAGCCTCGATCGCCTTCCCGCAACGGCTGCGCCTGCTTTTTTCCCCTGCCGCGAAGTGGCGGCATTCCTCGCGGGAAAACAAAAAAGCAGGCTATCGCCGTCCTCCGCTGGCGCTGCGGGCCGGAAGGCTGCGGGCCGATCGCTCCCCGGGCCAAGGATCGCCATCGAGGCTGCGCGATGGGCGCGGCCCGAGCAACAAACGGAGACCACCATGGCTACCATCGGCACCTTCACCGCTTCGGATAATGGCTACGTCGGCTCGATCAAGACGCTGACGCTGAACATCAAGGCAAGGTTCACTGCGTCGGAGAAGGACAATGACAAAGCGCCCGACTACCGCATCTTCGCCGGCGTGACCGAGTTCGGCGCGGCTTGGAAGAAGACAGCCCGCGACAGCGACCGCGAATACCTATCGGTTAAGCTCGATGATCCGAGCTTTCCGGCACCAATCTTCGCCTCGCTGGTGAAGGTCGACGGCGGCGAGGGCTTCACGCTGATCTGGTCTCGCCGCAATGGCAACTGATCCCTCGGGATCATCGGCCCCGCCTCCTCGGAGGCGGGCCTTTTTGCGCTGCTTGCGCGGCCATCAGCCCAGCCAAGCGAAAATTCTGCGATCGCAGCCGCCAATATTCAAGGAGCAGGACGTCATCATGACCGAAACCACTCCGTCCGACCCATTGGATGACATGGAGGCGCTGGCTTGGCTTCGCTCGCGTCCCGACGGACACGTGACCGCCAGCGCTGCCGATCTCGCTCGACAATGGGGTTGGAACCGGATGCGGGCCGGTCGCCGCTTGAGGGCGTGGCAGAAAGCGGGACTGATCCGCCGTAACGCCGAAGAGATCGTTGTAACCGCGCCGGTTACACCGACTGTTACAGAGGTAATGGGTGTAACGGTCGCGCGGCGTTCAATGACGCCCGTCAAGCTTGCCGCATTCGTCGTGGCGCTCGCGCTCGCTTGTGTATCGGCGGCCTTTTCTATTGACGGCCTCACCGCAATCTTCGCCGGTGCGTTCTGGCCCGTGATCACCATGGGCGCGGCGCTAGAAGCCGGCAAGCTCGTCGCCGCGGCGTGGCTGACCGAGAATTGGCACTCGGCGCCGTTCCTCCTGCGTCTGATCCTGGTCGCCATGATCGGCGTGCTGATGAGCCTGAACGCAGTCGGCGTGTTCGGTTTCCTCACGAAAGCCCACCTTGATCATATGGTGGCCGTCGATCTGGCGCGCGCGGACAAAAGCGCTCACACCGAAGCCCACCTCTTGATACAGGGCCAGACCGTCGCCGATCTCGATCGTCGCATCGCCCAGATCGACGCGGCCATCGAGGAATCGACGCGGCTTGGCCGCCCGGCCGGCGCCATGACGATCGCCGACCAGAAGCGCCGCGACCGTGCAGACATCGTGGCAGTGCGTCAGCGTGAGGTTCAGGTGCTCGCCGGCTTGCAGATCGACAAGGCCAGGATTGACGCCCAGCGCAAGCGCGCAGAGGCCGACGTCGGCCCCGTCCGATATCTCGCCGAGCTGATTGGCGCGCCGGCAACCGACCTGGAACGACCGGTCCGGCTGCTCACTTTGGCGCTTGTCGCTGTACTCGATCCGATGGCGGTAGCGCTCCTGCTCGCCGCGGGTTCGCGTACAAGCTCGCGCTGACCAATTGCTTCAATCGCGTCGCGCGAATGGCGCGCTGGATTGCGCCAACGTGGCCGGATGATTTGCGCCGGGGACGCCGTCGCCCTGTCCATCACACGGGAAGCGAGGCAAGGTTGGCTCGCCGATCATCCCGTTTTACGATTGCATATCCCGCGCGGTCGCCAACGCCCAAATTCCAATAGTTCGCTGCAGTGGGGCTTGCAGCAGGGGGCGCGGGCGAAACGACGTCACTCTGTCCGGCGATTGCTTCTCGATCGGCGCTCAGATTGCAGAATTGTGTTATTTGAGACGTTCGAAAACAGGCCGTCACACAGCTCGACCCAGAAGCCAACGTAACCGTCAGTCCAAAGAAAGAAAGGAAGAAGAGTTTTTCACACGCTATGCACCTATGGTGCGGATGGCTCGGAGATCCAGCGGCAGTCGACATGGTTTGTACCGCGATGCAGCTACGATAGTCCCTCAGGTCCGGCTGCGGGGTGCGATTCCAATTGATGCTGCTTGACGA
>NZ_JBAURI010000332.1:0-3273 GCF_049581145.1 Bradyrhizobium sp. | reverse complement strand
GACAAAGACCTCGACCTTCCGACTGCAGACCTTTCGGACACCGGACTTCGGCGTGCTCGGCAGCGTCGACGGCGAGCATGTGCGCTACTACCGCCGCACCGAGCGGCGCAACGCGCCCGATACGGAATTCGACATCGCGCCGATGGACGCCTTGCCGCGTGTGGACATCTCCTATTCCTACGCCGGGGCAGACGGCGCGGCGATCCGCGCCTTCACGTCAGTGGGCGCGAAGGGAATCGTCCTGGCCGCCTTCGCGCCGGGCATGGTGACGCCCGGCGAGCTCGAGGCGATCAAGGCCGCGGCCGAGGCTGGCGTGACGGTGGTGGTGTCGACGCGCGCCGGAAGCGGCGTAGCCCTCGACAGCGCCAAGCTTCGCCCGCTGGGCGTACTGAGCGCCGACAATCTCAATCCCCAGAAGGCGCGACTGCTGCTCGCCCTCGCTCTGTCCGTCACGCGGAAGCCCGACGACATTCGCCGGATTTTCGCGACCTATTGACATCAGAGCATCCGCCAACCCGAAGGAGCCGATGATGGTTCGCGCCAACGAGTTGACCGCTACCCATGCCTTGCGCCTGATGCGCGCCGGAGATCTTTCAGTCGAAGCGCTGGCGCAGGCCTGCCTGGAACGCATCCGCGAACGCGACGATGTCGTGCGTGCGTGGGCCTATCTCGATCCCGAGCTGGTGCTCCGTAACGCCCGCGAACTCGACAAACGCGAGATCAAAGGGCCGCTGCACGGCATTCCCATTGCGGTCAAGGATGTCATCCTGACCGAGGACATGCCGACCGAGCACAATTCGCCACTCTACAAGGGTAGTTTTCCGGCCGTCGATGCGGGCTGCGTGAAGACGCTGCGCGCCGCCGGTGCCTTGATCTTCGGCAAGACGGATACGACCGAATTCGCGTCGGTGACACGGGGTGGCACAGCTCGCCATCCGCTCGATCCGGGCCGCACGCCAGGCGGCTCCTCCAGCGGTTCGGCCGCCGTTGTCGCCGACTTCCAGGCCACGATCGCTCTCGGCACGCAAACGGCCGGCTCGACCATCCGACCCGGTTCGTTTTGCGGGATCTACGCGATGAAGCCGACCTGGGGCGCGATCAACCGGGAGGGTCTGAAAATGCTGGCGCTCAGCCTCGATACGCTCGGGCTGTATGCGCGCTCTGCGGAGGATCTCGACCTTCTCGCCGATGTCTTCGCCCTCGAGGACCGCATTCCCGTTGCGCCCTTCGAACTGCGCGGCGCGCGCATCGCCTCCTGTCGGTCCCCCGCCTGGGACAAGGTCGAACCGGCAACCCGTGACGCTTTCGAGCGCGGCATCGGCCTGCTGCGAGAAGCCGGCGCGGACGTCGAGCCGCTCGAGCTGCCGGACGCGTTTGACTCGCTTGGCGAACATCATGCGACGGTGATGGCGGGCGAGGCGCATGTGAGCTTCCTCAGCGAGATTCGCGCGCAGGGCGAGCTGCTTCATGACGATGTCGCCGCGCTGGCGAAAAACAGCAAGGGCATCAGCAAATCGGCGCTGCTCACGGCGTTGGACGCCGCGGCCGCGTGCCGGGTCACCTTCGATGCCATCGCCGCCGGGTACGACGCGGTCTTGACGCCGAGCGCGCGCGGCGAGGCGCCGGAAGGGACGAAGACCGGCGAAGCGGCGCTGAATGCGATTTGGACGCTGCTGCACGTCCCCGTCGTGCAGATTCCCGGCTTCAAGGGTCCGTCCGGCATGCCGGTCGGATTGTCCCTGACATCGCCACGCTACACTGATCGCCGGCTGCTGCAGGTGACCAGAGCGATCGGGCCGTTGTTCGAATCCAGCGGCACCGAGTCATGACGAGTGCTGAGGCAAGACTTGTGCAAATCGCCATCACCGCCGAGGTAATCCTCGACCGGACCATGAATCCCTATAATGGCACGGTGTTTTCAGCCGGACGCAAGTCACAGCGCGCTCGCGAGATGGATCGGTCAACTTGCACTCACGGCTCGGCCCTGCCTGCACCAACACCTGCCCTCCGCTCTGAACAAGGAAATAACGATGTCGTCCGATCTCTCACGCGCTCTCCACAATGACGCTTGCGAAACCCTGTTCCTTTCGGCGCGAAGCCACAACGCCTGGCTTCCCACCCCTGTCACCGACGATACGCTGAAGCAGCTCTATGACTGCCTCAAGATGGCGCCGACCTCGGCGAACTGTTCGCCTGGACGGTTCGTCTTCGTGCGTAGCGCCGAAGGCAAGGAGAAGCTGAGGCCTGCGCTGTCCAAGAACAATCTCGACAAGACCATGGCGGCACCGGTCACCGTGATCGTGGCCACCGATCGGCTATTCTATGACAAGCTGCCGCAGCTCTTCCCGCATGCGGATGCCCGCTCCTGGTTTACATCGAGCCCGGCCGTTGCCGAGCAGACGGCATTCCGGAACGGGACGCTGCAGGGTGGCTATCTGATCATGGCGGCGCGGGCGCTGGGGCTCGATTGCGGACCGATGTCGGGCTTCGACGCCGCGCTGATCGATGCGGCCTTCTTCCAGGACACCTCATGGACCGCCAATTTCCTGATCAACCTGGGTCATGGCGATCCGAAAGGCCTGTTCGGCAGGTCGCCGCGACTTGCCTTCGAGGACGCCTGCGTGCTGGCCTGATCGCGCCGGAAGAGATCAGCATGAGCTACGAACGCAACGATACGCGCAACGTCGAACCGATCGCGACACCCGCCGTGACAAAAGAGGCCTATCGGAACGGCATGGCCAAGCTCGGGGCGGCGGTGAGCATCGTCACCACCGACGGGCCGGCCGGCAAGGCCGGCTTCACCGCCTCCGCCATCTGCAGCGTGACGGACACGCCGCCGACCTTGCTGGTCTGCCTCAATCGCGCCGCGTCGGTCTACGACACGGTGTCGAGAAATGGCGTTGTCGCGGTGAATACGCTAGCATCGCACCATCAAAGCCTTGCCGATCTGTTCGGAGGCAAGACGCCGGTCGACGAGCGGTTCGCTGCGGCGAACTGGTCTCGCGGCCAAAGCGGTGCGCCGGTGCTCGAAGATGCCGTCGTCAGCTTCGATTGCCGCGTTGCCCACCTCACCGACGTCGGCAGCCATTCTGTGCTGTTCTGCCAGGTGGTGGGAATAGCCCACGGGAGCCTGGCCTCGGGACTGATTTATTTCGACCGTATGTACCACACGATCGGCGATATGCTCGTCGCTGAAATGCGGAAGAACGCGCAGACCGGTCCGCGATAATATCCTGGGACGTGCCGCGGCTGCAAACAACAGTGGCGGCGCGG
>NZ_JBAURI010000331.1:0-1751 GCF_049581145.1 Bradyrhizobium sp. | reverse complement strand
CCCTTTTGGATGTGGAAGGCGCTGCCGAGCCTCTTTCCCGCCGAGTTTGAAGGCCGCAGCGACTATTCCACCTTCGGCTTCCAGTATGAGAAGGACGCCGACGGCCGGCCGCTCGACTTGCCGATCGGCATTTCGCGCCGCGAGGTGAGCGGGATCGACGTCGTCTGGTTCAATTGCGGAACCTGCCACGTCGGGACCTGGCGCGAGACGCCGGACGCTTCCGCGCACGTCGTCCCCGGCATGCCCTCGAACAATCTCAACCTCTACCGCTTCATTCGCTTCGTGCTCGATCTGGCGACCGACGAGCGCCTTTCGCCTGATAACCTGATCCCGGCGATGGAGCGGGAGGGCGCGCGCTTCGACTGGCTCGACAAGCTTGCCTGGCGTTACGACGTGCTGCCGACCGTGCGCGAGGGCCTCATCGAGCACCGCTCGCGTCTCCTGCCGCTGCTCGAGAGCCAGCCGGCGTGGGGACCGGGCCGCGTCGACACGTTCAATCCCTATAAGCTCTTGCTGGAGCTGCCGCCGGGCAGCCGCGTTCCCGACGCGGAGTTGGTCGGAACCGCCGACTTTCCGGCAATCTTCAATCAGCGCCCGCGCGAGGGCATGAAACTGCATTGGGACGGTGACAACGATTCGCTCGCCGAGCGCAATCTTTCGGCCGCGGTCGGCGCGGGCGTGACGCCCGACTCGGTCGATATCGCTTCGATCGAGCGCAACGCCGCCTGGCTCCTGGACCTGAAGCCGCCGCCCAGTCCCTATCGCCCCGACCCGGCCGCAGTTCTTCGCGGCAAGACGGTCTACATGCAGGCCTGCGCCCCCTGTCACGGCTGGCAAGGCACGGACGGCTATGTCTTCGAAGGCGCAAACCTCGGGCAAGTCGAGCCGAACACGTCCCTCGGCGCCGACCCAAACCGGCTCAACTCCTATACGCAGAAATTCCGCGACTGGCAGATCTCGACGATGTTCGCGGGCACGCCCTACCACTTCACCCATTTCGTCAAGACCGACGGCTACGCCAATATGCCGCTCGACGGCTTATGGCTGCGCGCGCCCTACCTTCACAACGGCTCGGTCCCGAACCTCGCCGCCCTGCTCATGCCGCCGGATCGCCGGCCCAAGGCGTTCGTGCGCGGCTCCGATGTGATCGATCCGGTCAACGGCGGCTTTCTCGCTCCGCCGTGCGCGCCGGGCGCGGATTCGAAGGCCTTCTGCTTCGACACGAGCGCGCGCGGCAACAGCGCCGAGGGCCACGCCTATGGGACCAATCTGCCCGACGGCCAGAAGCGCGATCTTCTCGCCTATCTCTTGACGTTCTGAGCGGAGGGGGCCATGAGCGACGCGCTGACGATCGGCTGGAGTCAGGACCAGGCCAGGGCGCGCAAGAGCACGTATCAGAAGGTGCTCGGCTTCAACATGGCTCTGCACCTGGCGATCGGACTCTTATGCATGTTCGCGCCCTATTTCGTGTCGGAGACCTTTGGCCTCCCGCCGCCCGTCCCGACGGGCTGGATTCGCGGTTGGGGCGCAACCCTCATTCTGGTCACCGCGCTCTATGTTCCCGGCCTCCAGAACCCGTTGCGCTCGCGCTATCCCAACATCATGGGCCTGATCGGCCGCATCTGGATGGCGACCGTCTGGTTCGTCGTCGGCGGCGGCTTCTTCTGGTTCGGCCTGTTCGACTTCTCCTTCGCCATCATCCTCGCCTGGCTCTTCTACCGCTACTGCGTCGCGGAGTTGATGAGTCGGCC
>NZ_JBAURI010000330.1:0-2105 GCF_049581145.1 Bradyrhizobium sp. | reverse complement strand
CCCGCCACCAGCGAAATCGCAATGCCCTCGGCGCCCGCGCGGGCGGTGCGGCCGATGCGATGGACGTAGGTTTCCGGCACGGTGGGTAGATCAAAGTTCACGACATGGCTGATGCCGTCGACGTCGATGCCGCGGGCGGCAATGTCGGTGGCGACCAGTGTGCGGATCTCGCCGGAGCGGAATGCCGCCAGCACGCGCTCGCGCTGATTCTGCGACTTGTTGCCATGGATGGCGCTGGCCGCGATCCCGGCCCTTTCGAGACCCTTCACCACCTTGTCGGCGCCGTGCTTGGTGCGGGTAAAGATCAACGCGCGATCGACCGGCTCCTGCTTGAGGAGCTGCGCCAACAGCGTGGGCTTGGCCGAATGATCGACCTGGATGATGCGCTGGGCGATCCGCTCGACCGTCGAGGCGACCGGAGTCACCGCGACGTGCATGGGATCGCGCAGCATCTGCTCGGCGAGATCGGCGATGTCCTTGGGCATGGTTGCCGAGAAGAACAGGGTCTGGCGCTTGATCGGCAATTTGCCGACGATCTTCCGGATGTCGTTGATGAAGCCCATGTCCAGCATGCGATCGGCCTCGTCGAGCACGAGGAATTCGACCTGGTTGAGCTTGAGGCCATTGCTCTGCACGAGATCGAGCAGGCGGCCGGGCGTGGCCACCATGACTTCGACGCCCTGCATGACCGAGCGGACCTGGCGTCCCATCGGCACGCCGCCGATCGCCAGCGCTGCCGTCAGTCGCATGTGGCGGCCATAGGCGTTGAAGCTGTCGAGAATCTGTCCGGACAGTTCGCGGGTCGGGCTCAACACCAATACGCGGCAGCTCTTGGGCTGCGGCCTGATGCGGTGCTCCAGAATCCGATGGAGGATCGGAAGCGCGAAGGCTGCGGTCTTGCCGGTGCCGGTCTGGGCGATGCCGACGATGTCGCGACCGGCCAGCGCCAGCGGAATGGTTTGTGCCTGAATCGGCGTCGGCGTGAGGTAATTTTCTTCCTTGAGTGCACGCGAGATGGGATCGGCGAGGCCGAAATCCTGAAAGGAGGTCAAAAGCTTGGTTCTTTCCATATAAAAGCAATGAGCGCTCCGGCATGGATGCCGGCGCGGGCGGAGTGTCTCTGAGACACCCGCGTGTTTGGGGCGTCGGTTTTGGTTAGCTGAAAAGGGGCAAGCCAGAAGCCCATGCCAAGGGCTCAAGAACACGCGGCTCGCGATGACCCGATGAAATCCCCGAAGTCTCGCACTTCATATGGAGCATGAACACGGCGCTTTCAAGGTGAATTGCACGACGGACGCCGGCGCCCCGGCGTTGTACGGTAATATTTGGTGGCGAGCGCCACTCGGCATGTCGGACGGCATTGCAGTGCGGAAATCAGATGCTGAAAATCTAGTCATTCTTGCGATTTTGCACATAGAATACGCGGATTGCCGCTTTGGCATACAGTTTTGTTGCCTAAATTTTGAGCTTTCTATGACCCAAGCAGAAAGATTCCTCAATTATTCCATCATCTTACCGTGATTTGCCGCCCTGGCACGGTTCTTGCGATCCGGTAAACGCAGGCGGTCGTGGGGCCGTTTCGGCCGCGTCTAAACGTCTGCGTCAGGGAGATGATATCGCATGCTTACCAATTTGACTGAAAACATAGCAACGCCCCTCAGCCGCCGCCGCTGGCTGACCGCCGCCGCAGGCCTCGTTCTTGGCGTGGCCGGCTTCCGGTCGGCGAAAGCGGACGACGATACTATCAAGATCGGTATTCTTCATTCGCTCTCCGGCACCATGGCGATCAGCGAGACCACGCTGAAGGACGTCATGCTGATGCTGATCGAGGAGCAGAACAAGAAGGGCGGCGTGCTCGGCAAGAAGCTCGAGGCCGTCGTCGTCGACCCAGCGTCGAATTGGCCGCTGTTTGCGGAAAAGGCCCGCGAACTCATCACCAAGGACAAGGTGAGCGTGGTGTTCGGATGCTGGACCTCGGTCTCGCGCAAGTCCGTGCTGCCGGTGTTCAAGGAGCTGAACAACATCCTGTTCTATCCCGTCCAGTATGAGGGCGAGGAGAGCGAGCGCAACGTGTTCTACACCGGTGCCGCGCCGAACCAGCAGGC
>NZ_JBAURI010000329.1:0-6275 GCF_049581145.1 Bradyrhizobium sp. | reverse complement strand
GGCGCGGGCGCACGTACCCTACAAAATTCTGCTGGTCGATACGGTGGAAGGCTTTCGCATGATGGCGCATGGCGACAATGATCTGGTCATCGGCGATCACGTCACTGCACGATTCGTGCAGTTCGCCGGACGCATGGTGCCGTATTTCGAAAAGACAAGATGATGCAAAACGTCAATGCGAGCCAGCGGGTCGCGCGAGGGCACGCCCATTGGCTCGCTACGCGGCACAATCCACAACGCGGAACTTATGTGATTGGATTGTTTCTCGTATTCGCAGTGACGGTTTCTAGCGCACGTAGAACAGGACGCTGGCGATGACGAGCAATGCCGTCACCGCCAGCATGTGTACGAGCGTCTCCGAGGTGGCCCTCTTGGTGGCTTCCCTCATGCCGTTCTCCCCCCAGACTTGGACTTCTAAGGCTTGGACACCAGACTTTGGTATAAGGTTTGGACATAGCTTCTCGTTGCGCAAAAACGCGCGGACACCGGCTAAGTTTTTACTCGGAACGCCCCACAATCGATATTCGCGTGTTACTGAAAACGAGTCCCCACTCAGCGAATACCGATGCTGCGAAACTCGACGAGTAATGAGGCGGCAATTTGACTCAGTCGTGTTGCTGTTGCGTCTGCCGCGGGTTGGAGATTTGGCGAAGAGCCGGAAAAATTGCGACAAAACAATGGGAATCCTGAGGTGACGCATGGCACGCATCGACTATAGCGACCCCGCCACAGCCAATGATCGCACCCGCGAATTGTTGGCCAAGAACCGCAACGCCAACATCTTCCGGATGATGGCGCACTCGCCGAGCCATCTCGAACAGTATTGCCGGTTGGGTGGCGCGATACGACACAAGGGCGAGCTCGACCCCATCGTGCGGGAGCTCGCGATCACCCGCACCGGCATGCTCTGCGAGGCGCCCTATGAGATCGTGGCGCACAAGCGCATCGGCAACAATGTCGGCGTCACCGACGCGCAGAACGCCGCTTTGGAGGATTGGCGATCGGCGACCTGCTTTGACGACGTCCAGCGCGCCGCGCTCGCCTTCACCGATGAGATCGTCAAGCTGCGCCGCCCGACCGACGCGACCTTCAACGCGATCAAGTCGAAGCTCACGCCTGGCGCGCTGGTCGAGCTGCAGCTCGCGGTCGGCTTCTACGTCATGACGTCGAAATTCCTGGAAACCTTCGACATCGACATGCAGCCGGTGTCGGACGTGGTGTGATGCGCGGCCGCCGGCGATGTCCCGAACGCGTACTCCGGCCTAATCCGCCGTCAGCAGATTAACCCGGGCATTGGCCGCGATCAGCCGGTCGGCCAGGAGCTGGGCGAGATTGCGCATGATGTGCTCGCCGGCGCGCAGGTGTTGCTCGCGGAACCGCTCGAAATCGTCGAGCGCGATTTCGAAAGCGGTCGCGGACATGTCCGCGAACACGTCGGCGGAGCGGTGGGTTTCGAGCAGCGCCATCTCTCCGAAGGCCATGCCGGCAGTCAGCGTCGCAAGCCGGATGCCGTCCGGCAGCGTGACATGGACCACGCCGCTGCGCAGGAAGAACAGCGACAGCGCAGGCTCGCCGGTCGTCAGAATCCGTTCGCCCTGCTGATAGCTGCGCACGTCCGCCAGCGCATCGAGCTCGGCGAGGTCTTCGGTGCTCAATCCGGCCAGCAGCGGCTGCTCGGAAAGCTCGGTGGTGTCGTGGAAGTCGATCGCCCCGCCATGGCGGTACACGATCTGGTCCTCGGCCCATTCGATCGCGGTATCGAGCAGATAGAAGTTGCGGACATTGGCGATATCGCCGGTGCGCTCGGCAATCATCTTCCATTCCGCCGACGAACGCCGCACCCCCGACAGGATCACGGTGACATGGAACGCGGCCAATTCGTGGAACAGCTCGGCGAGCAGGCGGGTGCCGGCCGGCGTCATCGCGGTCACCCGGCGCAGGTCGAAGATGATGAGCTGCGGACGCGGCTGGGCCGCAAGCCGCCGCGAGACATAGTCGACATTGGAAAACGACAGCGTGCCGACCAGCTCCATGACGCGGACGTCGTTGTGATGGGCGGACAGGATCTTCCGCTCCTGCGGCCTGCGGCTGCGCCGCGACGAGCTCTTGCCGATATTGTAGTCGGCGATGATGGAATTGCGCGCGTCGTCGCTGCGGTTGAGCATGTGCAGGTCGTAATGCGCCGACAGCGCCTCGCAGACCTTGATGCCACGCACGCTGTTGCCGTGGCTGTCGAGCCTCGGCGAATAGCTGCCGAGCCCGAGCCGCGCCGGCAGCGCCGCCAGAATGCCGCCGCCGACGCCGCTCTTTGCGGGAATGCCGACGCGATAGATCCACTCGCCGGCGAAATCATACATGCCGGAGCTGGTCATGACCGAGAGCGTTCGCGAAATCGCGTAGGGCGTCGCGACCTGCTCACCGGTGACCGGGTTGGTGCCGCGATTGGCGAGCGTGGCCGCCATGATCGCGATGTCGCGCGCGGTGACCAGCACCGAGCATTGCCGGAAATACACCTCCAGCACTGCCGCGACGTCGTTCCTGATCACGCGCGAGGTGCGCAACAGATAGCCGATGGCGCGGTTGCGATCTCCCGTCGCGCTTTCGGAGGCGAATACCGCGTCGTCGACGTCGAGCTTGCGTCCGGCGAAACGGCCGAGCGCATCGCGGATGGTATCGAACGCCGCGCTGCCCTTGGCCTCCACGATCAGGCCGGAGCAGGCGATGGCGCCGGCATTGACCATGGGATTGAAGGGATGGTTATCGGCGTTCAGACGGATCGAATTGAAGGGATCGCCGGAGGGTTCGACCCCGATCGCGCTCTCCACCCGTTCGGCACCCAGCGTATCCAGTGCCAGCGCGAACACGAAGGCTTTCGAGATCGACTGGATGGTGAAGGGCACGGTTGTGTCGCCGACCTCGTAGACGTGGCCGTCCATGGTGGCGAGGCTGATGCCGAATTGGTCGGGGTCCGCCTTGACGAGCTCGGGGATGTAGTGCGCGACGTCGCCGCTGTGATCCCGGGCGAAGTCTGCATGACAGGCGGAGAGAAAACGCTGCAGCGGCATCGCGGTGGCCCAGTGCCCGCTATGCCGGCCGGATGCCGATCGCATCGTGTTCATGTGGGGTCAGTCCTGGTGATGATGGCTTTGCCGAGCCGAGGTTACGTGGCGTTCGCAACGGCCGAAACCAGATGGATGGCTAATTATCAGGCAGCAGCCGTGCCGTGCCGCAATCGGGCTGACAGCTCGCGATGTGCTCACACAGAAGCGGCGTCAGATCTCGATGATCGCGACCACTTGGCCTTCGGCGATCACATCGTCGATGGCCACGAGGATGGACTTCAGCCGGCCCGCCGCCGGCGAAGCCACCGGGATTTCCATTTTCATGGCTTCGACGAAGGCAATGTCATCGCCGTCGCCGACACGCGCTCCGGCTTCGAGGGGCAGCGCGCACACGCGCCCGGCGACTTCAGTGACGATCTTGATATCTGGCATGCCAATTGGCCTCTTGCGGCTTCTTGTTGTGGCCGCACATTGCCTGAGGTAGCTTGTTCTGCAAGTGGAATTTCATTCCACGTCAAGGAATAAGTGGGGAAGCGGATGGGACGACGCTCTGAGCGCCTGAGCAGGCAAGGAATGCTCGCCGGCGATCTTGCAGGCGAGGCGGACGTCATTCAGGTCGTGTCGCGCGCGTTCGACGTGCTCCGATGCTTCGAGGGCCACGAGGCGCGCCTTGGCAATCTCGAAATCTCCAATCGCTGCGGGCTGCCGCGATCGACGGTGTCGCGATTGACGCATACGCTGACGCGGATGGGACAGCTCGTCTATCTGCCGCGCGACCAGAAATATCGCATCGGTCCGAGCGCGGTGGCGATGAGCACTTCGATGATGAAGGGCCTGCAATTGCGCAACCTGATCCGGCTGCGGCTGCAGGACATAGCCGAACGATTGCCGGGCACCGTCGGCTTCGTCATTCCCGACCGCTTCCATCTGGTCTATCTCGAATATGCCCGCGCCGCCAACGCGCTCGGCCTGCACGAGACCACCGGCAGCCGCATCGCGATGGCGACCACGGCCGCGGGCCATGCCTACGCGGCGGCGCTCAGCCCCGAGGTCGGCGACGCGCTGTTGGCGGAGATGGAGCGCGAGATTCCCGACGGCGCGAAACAGCTCCGGCCGCGCATCGAGGCCAATCGCCGTGCCTTGCGCGAGCATGGTTATGTCGTCGCCTGCGGCTTGTGGAGCCCGCATATCAACGGCCTCGCGGTGCCGCTGTGGTCGCCGCAATACCAGACCTTCGTCGTGGTCACGATCGGGCTGTTGTCGGCGATGTATGACGAGGCGCGGCTGCACAAGGAGGTCGCGCCGTTGATGCTCGAACTCGGTGCCGCGGTCGGCGGCCTGCTGGAGGGCGCGGAAGGCGATCTGTTCCAGAACCGGCTGGAGCGCAAACCGCTTTCGGTCAAAGCGGACAACAACAATAAAATAGTCAAGACGGAGGAGACGAATGACCTGGAAGCCCGAACTCGACGACCTGGCTCGGCGCGAAGCGTTCGCGCGCGAGATGGGCGGCGTTGAGAAGGTCAAGCGACAGCGCGACCAGGGCAGGCTCACCGTCCGCGAACGCATCGACAGGCTCGCCGATCCGAAAAGCTTCCACGAAATCGGCGCGATCGCCGGCATCGGCGAATATGACGAGCATGGCGGGCTCAAGCAGCTGACGCCGGCCAATTGCGTGTTTGGCCGCGCCAGGGTCGACGGCCGCACCGTGGTGGTGGTCGGCGACGATTTCACCGTGCGCGGCGGCTCGGCGGATGCCTCGATCTCGGCCAAACCGTTGATGGCGGAGGAGATGGCGCATGATTTCCGCCTGCCCATCATCCGCATCATCGAGGGCTCCGGCGGCGGCGGTTCGGTCAAGACCATCGAGACCAAGGGCGCCGCCAACCTGCCCGGCGGCATCGGCGGCACGCGCTGGTACTGGTACACGACGGCCAACATGGCGCGCGTCCCGGTGGTGGCGCTCGGGCTCGGATCGGTCGCCGGACTCGGCGCGGCGCGGCTTGCCGCCTCGCATTATTCGATCATGACGAAGAGTTCGGCGATGTTCGTCGCCGGGCCGCCCGTGGTGAAGCGGCTCGGGCAGGACCTCTCCAAGGAGGCGCTTGGCGGCGCCGACATCCAGACCCGCGCCGGCGGCGTGGATGACGCGGTCGAGACCGAGGAGGAGGCGTTCGCGCGCGCCCGGCGCTTTCTCTCGTATCTGCCGCAGTCGGTCTACGAATTGCCGCCGACCATCGCCTGCAATGACGATCCGGAGCGAACCGAGGAAACGCTGATCAAGGCGGTGCCGCGCAGCCGCCGACAGGTCTACAAGATGCGGCCGATCATCGAGTCCGTCGTCGACAAGGGCTCGTTCTTCGAGGTGAACGGCAATTTCGGCCGCCCGATGATCACGGGGCTGGCGCGGCTCGAAGGCCGCGCGGTGCTGCTGCTGGCCAGCGACCCGTTCCATTATGGCGGCTCATGGACCGCGGAAGCCTGCCAGAAGGTGGTGCGCTGGGTCGATTTCGCCGAAACCTTCCATCTGCCAGTGGTCTATCTGATGGACTGCCCGGGCTTCATGATCGGGCTCGAGGCGGAGAAGGCCGCCACCATCCGTCATGGCGTCCGCGCAATGGCGGCGGTCAACCAGACCACGGTGCCGTGGTGCACCATCATCGTGCGCAATTCCTTTGGCGTCGCCGGCGTCGTGCACCAGCCGGCGGACCGCTTCTCGATCCGCTACGCCTGGCCGTCGGCCCATTGGGGCTCGCTGCCGCTCGAGGGCGGCATCGAGGCGGCCTATCGCGCAGAGATCGACGCGGCGGAAGACCCGGCGGCGAAGCTGAAGGAGATCGAGGACCGCCTCAACAGACTGCGCTCGCCGTTCCGCTCCGCTGAAAAATTCTGGGTCGAGGAGATCATCGATCCCCGGAAGACCCGCACACTGCTCTGCGAATTCGCCCGCCTTGCCGAACCGCTGCGCACCCCGGGGCCTGCGACCAACATGACGATCAGGCCATGATGAGAGCGCGAACAGCGAATGGATTTTATGCTGTTCGCCTTTCGCCTCGCTCACGCCACCACGGGCTTTGGATGTCGCGTGATGGTCAGCGCGGTCACGGCCGCGACGATGCACAACGCGCCGGCGGCGAAGAACGCGGGCAGATAGCTCGCCAGCAGCGTGCGCGACAGGCCGGCACCGAAGGCGGCGGTGCCGGCGCCGAGCTGATG
>NZ_JBAURI010000328.1:0-7409 GCF_049581145.1 Bradyrhizobium sp. | reverse complement strand
GCTTCGAGCTTGGCGGCGCGCTCGGCGAGACGCTGATTGTCGGCGCGCAGCCGTGCGGTCAGGTCGGCCAGCCGGTTTTCCTGGGGGACCCCGGGCGCGGTCGGTGCCGGCGGCTGCGGCTGCGGCTGCTGCTGGCTTGCGGAAGCCGCCGCCAGATTGCGCGCGATCTGGGCATGCTCGATGCCGGTGGCGACGACGGAGACGCGGATCAGGCCGTCCAGCGCCTCGTCGAAGGTCGCGCCGACGATGATGTTGGCGTCCTGGTCGACTTCCTCGCGAATCCGGGTTGCGGCCTCGTCGACTTCGAACAGCGTCAGATCCTTGCCGCCGGTGATCGAGATCAGAAGACCGCGGGCCCCCTTCATCGAGGAATCGTCGATCAGCGGGTTGGCGATCGCGGCTTCGGCTGCGGTCAAGGCGCGCTTGTCGCCGGAGGCTTCGCCGGTCCCCATCATCGCCTTGCCCATTTCCCTCATCACCGCCCGCACGTCGGCGAAGTCGAGGTTGATCAGGCCTTCCTTGACCATCAGGTCGGTGATGCAGGCGACACCGGAATACAGCACCTGGTCGGCCATCGCGAACGCGTCGGCGAAGGTGGTCTTTTCATTGGCGACCCGGAACAGGTTCTGGTTCGGGATGATCAAAAGCGTATCGACCACCTTGTGCAGTTCGGCGATACCGGCTTCCGCGGTGCGCATGCGCCGCTGGCCCTCGAAGTGGAACGGTTTTGTCACCACGCCGACCGTCAGGATGCCCATTTCGCGCGCCGTCTTCGCGATGACGGGGGCGGCGCCGGTGCCGGTCCCGCCGCCCATCCCGGCGGTGACGAACACCATGTTGGCGCCGGAGAGATGGTCTCTGATCTCGTCGATGACCTCCTGCGCGGCGGCGGCGCCGACGTCAGGCTGCGAGCCTGCGCCGAGCCCCTGGGTGACCTGGGTGCCCATCTGCACGATGCGCTGCGCTTTGGACATGGTCAGCGCCTGCGCGTCGGTATTGGCGACGACGAAATCGACCCCCTGCAAACCGGCGGTGATCATGTTGTTGACGGCATTGCCGCCCGCGCCGCCGACGCCGAAAACGGTGATCCGGGGCTTCAACTCGTGGATATCGGGGGGAGTAATAGTGAGTGCCATGGTTGCCTCTCGATCACGCGCGCGTGGAGTCGCCCCGGCCGGCGGCCGCGGGTGTTGGTGAAAATCCAATGATCCGGAACCCAGCCATTAGAAGCCCTCGCGAAGCCATCGTCCGACCTTTCCGAAATAACCGTCAGTCCCTGTCCTGACCTGCCGCGTATGCCGCGGTTCGACATGTTCAAGATGAGCGTATTGCGGGTAGACCAACAGACCAGTCGGCACGGCGAATGACGCCGTCTTCGCCTCACTGGGCAGCCGGCCGAAGCCAAGCGGACGGCCGATGCGCACCGGACGGCCGAGGATCCGGGTTGCAAGCTCGGGAATGCCGGTGAGCTGCGAGGCGCCCCCACTCAGCACCACGCGCGCTTTGGGCTCCGCCGCAAAGGGAGAATCAGCTAGCCTGTCCCGGACCATCTCAAAAATCTCCTCGACGCGGTGCCGGACGATGTTCGCAATCGTGGCACGAGACACGATCTGCGGAACGTCCCGCTCATTGTCGCCGGCCGAGGGCACAGACATCAGTTCGCGCGCATCGGACCCGCCGGTCAGCACGGTGCCATATAACGTCTTGATTCGCTCGGCATCCGCAATGCATGCGCTCAAGCCACGTGCAAGGTCCATCGTGACGTGATGGCCGCCGACCGCGAAACCGGAGGCGTGGACGAAATGGCCGCCCGAATAGATCGCCATCGTGGTGGTTCCGGCGCCCATTTCCACCACCGCGGCCCCCAGATCGGCCTCGTCATCTGTCAGGACGGACAAGCCGGCCACATAGGAGCTCGCTGCCATGGCCTCGACATTGAGGTGGCAGCGTTCCACCACGAGCATCAGGTTCCGGGCCACGGTGGCGTCCGCGGTCACGACATTCATGTCGACGCCGAACTGCCGGGCCACCATGCCCCGGGGATCGCGGATACCCTTGACGCCGTCCAGCGCATAGCCGACCGGGAGCGCGTGGAGCACGGTGCGGCCCTCGCCGGTGGCGTGACGCATGCCGGCGGAAATCACCCGGCTGACGTCGGCTGACGTGACGGCGCCGCCATGGATGTCGGCGGCGGCCTCGATCAGCTGGCCCTGCGGCCGGCCGCCGGCGACCGGCAGCAGGACCGATTCGACCCGGACCTTGGCCATGCGCTCGGCCAGCGCCACGGCCTGGCGCACCGCCTGTTCGCATTCGGCGAGATCGACCACCGCGCCGGCCTTCATGCCGCGCGACTGGATCTGGCTATAACCAATCAGTTCGACGGCATGGCTGCGGGCTCGAAACGCTTCGCTCGGTGGGCACGGCTTCAGCCGCGCGATCATGCAGGCGATCTTGCTGGTGCCGATGTCGAGGGACGCCACCATCGCCGTCCGCTTCTGCGGCATCGGGCGGGTCTTCGGCGTCTGATTGCCATTGAAGCCGGTCATGCGTCACCGGCCTTTTTCTTCGGTTTCTTGAACAGGTCTTCGCGCGCCTTGGCCGCGTCATCGGAGAGTTGCACCGCCAGCCGGTCCGGCAGACGCAGATCGACCGCAACGATGTCGCGGGAAAACAAATGTTCATCCGTGTCGAGTTTGCTCAATTCGGCCAACGCCGTCGCGACGTCATGTTCCGGCAGGCGGATGTCGAGGCCATCCTTCAGTCGCAGATTCCAGCGGCGCTCGCCGACATAGACCGCAGCCTTGGTGACTGCGTGCACCTGCGGAAAACGCGCAAGCAGCGCCAGGAACTCCCGCGCATGGGTTTCGGCGCCCTTGCCGACCACCAGCGGCAGCGTCAAGAAGCGCCGTGACACGTAGGATTCGAGCACCGCGCCGTCCTCGGCAATGACGGCGAGCTTGCCATCCTGCTGCCACAGCGCGAACGCGGAGCGCTCGACGATATTGATCTCGAGCTGGCCCGGATAGAGCTTCAGCACGGTCGCGTCCGCAATCCAGGGATTGGCCTTCAGGCGATCGCGCACCGCCGCCGCATCGAGGAACAACAGCGAGGCGCGGCCGGTGACGCCGCCGATCGCAAGCACCTCGTCCTGGCTCAACTGCTTGCGGCCATTGATCGTCACCGAGGTGATGCGGAATCCCGCCGAATTGGCCATCGCGTTGCGGGTATCGTTCACCGCGGTGGAGAGTTCGTCGATATGGCCGCCCCTGACGATGCCGAAGCCGGCGCTGGCGAGCAGCAGCAGCACGGTGGCGGCAACGCCGGCGCGGTGCGGCACATGACGTTCGATCCACGCAATCAGACGCGGCGGGGGAGCGCGCTCGATGAAAGGCGTAGCGGCGGGTTTTGCGGACGGCTTGGCAGACCGATGGGTGCGGCCGCGATCAAGCCCGAGCCACTCGCGCAAAAGCACGACCGCGCCAAGCGCGGCCGCTCCCAGGTCAGCTTCCGGCCTCAGCGATCGCAACGATCGGGTAAGGCGTCCTGCGCCATCCATTGCACGAACTCATCAAATATTCTGGCACACATGACGCCTCGCTCGTGCCGGGCTGGGCGTTGAAGGCAAAAGGGCCCCCTTTCCCCCAAAGATGCGGTCGTCGAAGCGGAAATCCGCAACAGCTCACGCCCCGGCAGCCAAGCGCCATATGCGCCGCCAGCGTTAACCTTCGGACTTCCTGGTAAACAAAGGGTAAAACCCGGACCGCAGCGGCGATTTTTCAGCAATCCCGAGAGCGGTTTGCTGTAAAATCTTAAGAATTTTACGCACTTGGCGGTTCCATCCGTCTCAACCCGGCCCCTCGCCTATCTGCGCGCACGCCTTGCTGCGAGCACGATCTGCTGTTGCAGGAAGTCGATGAATGCGATTCCCTGCGCCTTCAGCGCCTTGGGATACAGCGACGCCCTGGTCAATCCCGGCAGGGTATTGGTTTCGAGATAGATCGGCCCCTCGTCCGAGACGATGAAATCCGACCTTGAGTAGCCGCCGCACGACAGTGCGCGGTGTGCCCTGAGCGCCTGGTCCATCAGAGCTGCGCCGATCTCGGGGGTAAAGCGCCCCGGACAGATCTCCTGCGTGGATTTGAGCAGGTATTTCGCCGCGTAATCGAAATTGCCCTCCCCGGGCACAATCTCGATCGGCGGCAGCGAAAAGGCCGGCCCATCGGGCTGCTCCAGCACGCCGCAGGTTGCTTCCACGCCGGAGACGAAAGGCTCGATCAGATAGGCCTCAAGCCTGGCGGCGTTGCGGACCGCGACGAGATCCTGTTTCGCGTTGACGAAAATCAGCCCGTAGCTCGATCCGTCGCGCATCGGCTTGGCAATCAGCCGGCCGTATTCGGCGAGCGCCACCTCGATGTCGTCAAGCGCGATCTCTGCCGGCGTCTTCACCCCGGCGATCGCCGCGAAGCGTTTTGCGGCGACCTTGTCGAACGCCAGATAGGAGGAGGCCGAGCCCGAGCCCGTGAACGCAATGCCGCGCATCTCGCACATTGCCTGCAGCTCGCCGTTCTCGGCCCGGCCACCATGCAGTCCAAGCACGAACAACCGGTCGTCGATTCGCGCCTGGTCCAGCGCCTGCTCAATTCCGGCCGCGATGCGCCGCCCGCCGGGCACGAACGGATCCTCGAACGGGCGTGCGTGACCGAGCAGGATCTTTGACTGCGTTTCATGCACGCTGTCATCGGCATCCCAGAACCACAGATCCGCCTCCGGCAGGGCTTCATGCAGCGCCTGTGCGCTGGCGACCGAGACCAGGCGCTCCTTGTTGGTGCCGCCGAAGAGAATGGTGATCCGCATCTTCATCTCTTTCGTCATTCCGGTGCGCGAAGCGACCCGAAATCTCGAGATTCCGGGTTCGCGGCTTTGCGTCCCGGAATGACAATTAAGGGGAAATTCCGATCCGCTTGATTTCCCAATGTAGCTCAATTCCGGAATTTTGCCTGACCCGCGCCCGAATGGTCTCACCCAGAGTTTCGATGTCGTGGGCCGTCGCCTCGCCGGTATTGATCAGGAAATTGCAATGCAGCTCCGAGACCTGCGCGCCACCGAGCCGCAGGCCGCGGCAGCCGGCGGCATCGATCAGTTTCCAGGCGCTGTTGCCGGGCGGATTCTTGAACGTCGAGCCGCCGGTCTTTTCCCGGATCGGCTGTGCGGTTTCGCGATGCTGCTGCACTTCGGCCATCCGTGCCCGGATCGCCTCGGGCGCGGCCTTGATGCCGCGAAAACGCGCCGAGGTGAAGATGATCGCGGGATCGACGCCCGAGTTGCGGTAGACGAATTTCATCTCGGCATTGGAGAAGGTATGCGTCGTGCCGCCGCGGTCGATGCCGGTTGCCTCGATCAGCACATCCTTGGTCTCGCCGCCATTGGCACCGGCATTCATGCGCAGCGCGCCGCCGACGGTGCCCGGAATGCCGAAGAAAAATTCCAGTCCGCCGAGGCCCGCGGCTGCCGCAATCTCAGCCACGCGCTTGTCGAGCGCGGCGGCTCCGGCGCTGACGACACAGCCTTCCGCGCTGGTCTCGCCAAAACCGCGCGGCGAGAGCCGGATCACCACACCGGGCAGGCCACCGTCGCGCACGATCAAATTGGAGCCGACCCCGACGACATGGATTGCGAGTTCGTCCGGCAACCGTGCCAGGACATAGGCCAGATCGTCGGCATCCGCCGGCGTGAACAGCACCTGCGCCGGACCGCCGACACGAAACCAGGTCAATTCCGCGAGCGACTGGTTGGCGAGCAGCCGACCGCGCAGTCGCGGCATCGCCGCTGTCAGCTCGGGCGTGATGTCGGGGAAGGTCGGAGCCTTCATCCCAGCGCCTTCAGTTCGCCAGGCAACGCATAGGCCCATTGCGTGATGTTGCCGGCGCCGAGACAGACGACGAGATCGCCGGGGCCGGCAAGGCCCTTGATCAGGCCGGCGAGATCGGACGGCTTCTGCAGTGCCGTCACCTCGCGATGGCCGTGCGTACGCAGGCCGAGCACGAAGTGGTCGCGGTCGATGCCTTCGATCGGCGCTTCGCCGGCCGGATAGACCTCGGCGACGACGACGGCGTCGGCATCGTTGAAGCAGGTACAGAATTCCTCGAACAGCGATTGCAGCCGCGTGTAGCGATGCGGCTGCACCACGGCGACGATCCGGCCGTCATGGGATTCGCGGGCGGCCCTCAGCACGGCCGCGATCTCCACCGGATGATGGCCGTAGTCGTCGATGACGGTCACCCCGTTCCATTCACCGGTTTTCGTGAAGCGCCGCTTCACGCCGCCAAAACCCGCGATCGCCTTGCGGATCGCCGCGTCGGAAATCCCGAGTTGGTGCGCGACCGCGATCGCCGCAGTGGCGTTCAGCGCGTTGTGCCGTCCCGGCATCGGCAACGCGATGTCGGCGATCTCCCGCACGCCGTCGGTCTTGCGGTCGCGGAACGCCACCTTGAAGCGGGAAGCGCCCCCCATCTGGGTGAGATCGAGCAGGCGCGCGTCGGCCTGCGGGTTTTCGCCATAGGTGATGATGCGGCGGTCCTCGATGCGGCCGACCAGGCTCTGCACGACGGGATGATCGATGCACATCACGGCAAACCCATAGAACGGCACGTTCTCGACGAAATTGCGGAACGCGTCCTGCACCGCCTCGAAGGTCTTGAAGTGATCGAGATGTTCGGGGTCGACATTGGTGACGATGGCGACGTCGGCCGGCAGCTTCAGGAAGGTGCCGTCGCTCTCGTCGGCCTCCACCACCATCCAGTCGCCGGCGCCGAGCCGCGCATTGGTGCCGTAGGCGTTGATGATGCCGCCATTGATCACGGTCGGATCGAGGTCGCCGGCATCGAGCAGGGCCGCCACCATCGAGGTCGTGGTGGTCTTGCCGTGCGTGCCCGCGATCGCGACGCAGCTTTTCAGCCGCATCAGTTCGGCGAGCATCTCGGCGCGGCGCACCACCGGAATGCGCTGCGCGCGCGCCGCCATCAGTTCCGGATTGTCGCGCCTGATCGCGGTCGAGACCACGACCACGTCGGCGCCATCGACGTTCTCGGCCTTGTGGCCGACCGACACCTTGACGCCCTTGTCGCGCAGCCGCGCGACATTGGCGCCTTCGGCCGCGTCGGAGCCTTGCACGATGTAGCCGAGATTGCACAACACCTCGGCGATCCCGCTCATGCCGATACCGCCGATCCCGACGAAGTGGATGGGTCCGATCTCGCGCGGCAGTCTCATACGTATGTCCCTGATGTCATGCCCGGGAGTTGTCCCGCCTGCCGGGGCTGAAGCACCTTCGGCGAGGCGATGGCCCGCGCAGCCACGAATCTCTCCCACTTCATGCAAGACGTGGATGGCCGGGACAAGCCCGGCCATGA